>JALTID010000178.1 GCA_027004335.1 bacterium | reverse complement strand
AAATCTCTCTATCCTTCTTATTTCTCCGCCTCCTTTAATATTATACGAACTTTTTCTTCTTTTGTCTAATTGCTGAATTGCATCACGAAAAATATTATGACAAAATCAGCACAACTTGTAATCCAGTATATAAAGTTGTAGAGGGATATTCCAATTTCTGTCCAAAGGTCAATAAAGACTTAACTCCGTTTCCCAGGTGGTAGCCCTATACAAAAATTTGATATTTCTTCTCTTTTTGATATAATTTTCGAAATAGATAAAAATAAAAAAAGGGGGGGAAATGGAAAAATTAGCAATTGAAGGAGGGAAACCTGTAAGAAATAAGCCATTTCCTAAGAGGACACCTTTTGGAGAAAAAGAGATAAGACAAGTAACAGAGGCAATTAAATCTCAGAATTTATTTGCTCCTTCAGGTAAAAAGGTAAAAGAATTTGAAGAAGAATTTGCAAAAAAATATGGAGTGAAATATGCAGTTGCTTCCACTTCGGGTACTGCTGCTATACATATTGCTATCGCAGGACTTAATCCAGACCCTGGTAGTGAAATTATAACTGCACCGGTAACTGATTTTGGGACAATAGCAGGAATTTTATTTCAGGGTTGTATACCTATTTTTGCTGACTGGAAAGAAAATACTTTTAATATGGACCCTGATGACATAGAAAGGAAAATTACTAAAAAAACAGTAGCAATAATTGTAGTCCATCTTTTTGGAAATCCATGTGACATGGATAAAATAATGAAAATTGCAAAAAAATATAAACTCCCCGTAATAGAGGATTGCTCTCAGGCATATTTTACTCCTTATAAAGAAAAACTGGTTGGAACAATAGGAGATATAGGATGTTTTTCAATGCAGCAATCAAAACATTTAACAGCAGGAGAAGGAGGACTGACCATAACAAATAATAAGAAGTATGCAGAAAGAATGGCTTTATTTAGAGATAAGGGATGGTCAAGGAGAAAGTGGGGTCCAAGAGCATATCTTTTTTTAGGATTAAATTATAGACCAACTGAACTCACTGGAGCAGTAGGCCTGGCACAATTAGAAAAGGTAGAGAAAGTAGTAAAAAAAAGAAATAAACTTGGTGATTATCTCACAAAGTTGATAAAAGACATTCCCGGGATTCTTCCTGCTCCTGTAGTTTCTGGAGGCAAACATTCTTACTGGCTCTATCCCTTTAAAATAATGGATTTTCCACCTAAAAAATTTGTAAAAGCACTTAACGCTGAAGGAATACATGCTGGCCTTGGTTATACCGGAAAACCAATTTATTTATGCAGTGAAGCATTGAGAAAGAAAAAAACATTTGGAAATTCAGGTTATCCATTCAATTCACAATACTACGGAAGAAAAATTGAATATAAAGAAGGATTGTGTCCTGTTGCTGAAAAAGAATTAAAAAGAATAAGTATAATAGGGATAAATGAAAATTTTGAGAAGGAAGACATAGAAAGTTACGCAAGAGCGATAAAAAAAGTCGCAGGAAATTTATGAAATGGAAAAATTCATAATTGGATTTGGTAAGATAGATATAACTCCGCCTTTAAATATTCCATACCTTGGTTTTTACCCTGAAAGGCATGCTTTTTTCAAAGGAATTCATGACCCTCTCTATGCGAGAAGTTTGTATGTATCAGATGGAGAAGAAGAAGCAATAATAATTTCTGCTGATAGTATCGGATTTTCTAATTCGCTTTCAGGAAAAGGGAGAAATTTTACAGAGGAGGTAAGAAAAAGAATAGAAAATTCTACAGGGGTCAAAAGAAAAAATGTAATGCTTCATTCTTCACATATTCATTCCACCCCTGATACTCTAAATTTTAGACCGTTAAGAGACCATTCTGGCTCTTTCGAGTGGTTAGAAGTTCTAAAAGAAAAGATTACCAGTTCAGCAATTTTAGCAAAAAATAATACCTTTAAAGGAAGATTTATTGCATCTGGAGGAAAAGTAGAAAAAATTTCTCATAATAGAACAGGGGAAAACTGTATTGATGAAGAGTTGATTTTATTGCTTTTTGAGTCAGAAAATGGAGAGAAAATATTTCTTTTAAATTTCGCCTGCCATCCTGTAATCGTTCAGGTTCAGAATTTAGTTTCTGCTGATTTTGTTGGGGTAGTGGAAAATAAAATTCCGCAAATGATAGATAATACAAAGGGATGTTTGTTTCTTCAAGGTGCCTGTGGAGATATAAACCCGATTAAAAATGATACAAGAGATTTCAAAGATGTATATTCTACGGGAATAACTATTATAGGGGAAGGAATTAAAATATTTGGGCAGATGAAATTAAACAATTATCCTTCCCAACCAGTTATATTAAAAGTTGCTTCTAAAAAAATACTTTTCCCCTCCCGTCCTCTCCCAGGTAAAAGGGAAATTGAAAAGTTAGAAAATAGGGATAAAGAAGAAGTTTCGGAAAGAATCAAAGAAGGAAAAAAACCATTTGAAGGGGAAATACAGATTATAAGAGTTGGAGATATAGTTCTCACTGGAATTCCAGGAGAGCCTTTCTGCAAGTTGGGTAAAGAAATCAAAAAAATGAGTAAACCCCTCATAGGAATTCCTCTGGGATATTCAAATGGTTATTTAGGGTACATTGCTACACCAGAATATTGGGAAAAGGGTGGATACGCAGTAAGGTGTGGGCCATGGTCAAAAGTTGGAAAGGAAAGTTATAATATCATCTTAGAAAATTTTGAAAAACTTATCAAAAAGGTAAAATAAAAAAATGCAGAATTTAAAAATAGGTGTTGCAAAGGTTAATAT
>JALTID010000177.1 GCA_027004335.1 bacterium | reverse complement strand
ACAGCACCTTTTAAATTAACTTTTTCCAAAAATCCAGGAAAACCATAACCTGAACCTTCCACTTTGAAGATCTTCATATAAATATACAGAATCACCGCCCCTACAACAGGAACAGCAATAATGATAAGTCTTACCACCCAGTCTCCAGAGGCAGCTTCTTCCAGTGGAATCAGAAAATGTTTCTCAGCGCCTTCCACAAGAAATCTCAGAACAATATTACCAACCGCTGCAACGAGACCTATAACAAATGCAAGAAGAACAGGTTGAGCCGGCGCTGCAAGAATCCCTTTAAAACGAAATGAAGGAAACTTACTTTTTTTCTCTGACATTATTATTCTACCGTTACACTTTTCGCAAGATTCCTGGGTTGATCAACATCGGTACCCCGATTCACTGCAACATGATAGGCAAAAAGTTGCAGTGGAATTACATTTATTACCGGGCTTAAATCTTCATTGGAAAAAGGAAGATATATTATTTCATTGGCAACATCTTTTATTCTTTTGTCACCCTCACTTGCAAGTGCAATTACCTCACCATTCCTTGCTTTTACTTCCTCAATATTATTATAGATCTTCTCGTAAACAGTGGACCTTGTTGCAACTGCCACGACTGGCAGATTTTCATCAATAAGGGCAATAGGACCATGCTTCATCTCACCGGCAGGGTAACCTTCTGCATGAATATAGGAGATCTCCTTGAGTTTTAATGCCCCTTCAAGAGCAATAGGAAAATTAAGATGCCTTCCAAGATAGAGAAAATTCTGATACTTGTAATATTTTTGTGAAATTTTTTCAATAAGTGGGTCCTGCTTCAAGACCTTTTCCACGAGAGAGGGTACCTGTAATAGATCCCCGATTTTTTCAGCAACTTCAATCTCATCAACATCACCCCTGAGTTTTGCCAATAGAAGAGAAAGCATATAAAGAGTTACTATCTGGGTTGTGAAAGCTTTCGTGGAGGCAACCCCTATTTCAGGTCCTGCATGAGTGTAAAGCACATCATCAGACATTCTTGCTACAGAAGAATCAATCACATTGCAGATTGAAAGAATCCTTGCTCCTCTCTCCTTTCCTGCTTTCAGACCGGCTATTGTATCCGCTGTCTCCCCCGATTGAGAAATCCCTATGACAAGATGGTAATCAGAAATTACTGGATCTCTGTAGCGATATTCGCTTCCAAGCTCAACATCTACAGGGATTCTGAGGAACTTTTCAAGATAATACCTTCCAACAAGTCCTGCATGCCAGCTTGTACCACATGCAACAATGGTGATCCTCTGAAGCTTCTTTGCAAAATCTTCGCTCATATTAAGATATTCAAATCTAATCTCACCTGAATCAGAAAACACTCTCCCTGTAAGGGTATCTGCTATTGCTCTTGGCTGTTCAAATATCTCTTTCTGCATAAAATGCTTGTATCCTGATTTTTCAGCCATACCGGGATCCCATGTGATTCTCTTTGGCTCTCTTTCAACCTGCTTTCCTTCAATATCAAAAATTTTTACCGTCTCACGGGAAAGGGTAACTACATCTCCATCTTCAAGAAACACCATATTCCTTGTATATGAAAGAATTGCAGGAATATCAGAAGCGAGGAAATACTCACCTTCACCAAGCCCCAAAATCAATGGACTTCCACTCCTTGCACCAATTAATTTATCAGGTTCATCTTCATTTATTACAACAATGGCATAAGAACCACTAACCTGCTTTAACGCCCATAAAACTGAATCAAGAAAACTACTTCCTCCCTTTAGCTTTTCCTCAATCAGATGAGCAAAAATTTCCGTATCAGTTTCCGAGGAAAACTCATGTCCGTTACTCTCCAGCCACTTTCGCAATTCAATATGGTTTTCAATTATTCCATTATGAACCACAGCCACAGGTCCAACTCTGTGCGGATGGGCATTTTCTTCTGAAGGTTTCCCATGAGTTGCCCACCTGGTGTGAGCGATACCTACAGAACCTTTCACTGGCTCTTTAGCCAGAATCTTTTCAAGGTCCCTTATTTTACCCTTGGTCCTTTTGATTATTAGCGTCTCACCATCAAAAATAGCAATTCCTGCTGAATCATACCCCCTATACTCAAGTTTTTTTAAACCATCAATCAAAATTCCCTGAGCTTTTCCTGACCCTATATACCCAACAATTCCACACACACTCTACTCCTCTCCCACTGGCTCAAAAGCGGTTTTGGGAGCCCCACAGTTGGGGCATCTCCAGTCCGCAGGCAACTTGTCAAAAGGAGTACCCCAAGGAATCTCCTTATCTGGATCCCCTTCCATGGGATCATAAAGATATCCACAAACTGTACATCGGAACCTTGGACCAAATTCTTCCATACCAGTTTTCTCTTCCATTTATCAAACCTCCAGAACATGTGGATTAATAAGACCAGATGGATCTACTTCTTTCTTGAGCTTATAGAGTAAATTAAAAATTACAGGGTTACGCTTTTTCAGCCATCTGAATTTTTCTTTAATATCAAAGTGATATACAAGAACAGGATCCTTCCACTCATGAATAGAATAGGTGCCGATTCCGGCTCCCTCCACATCACCGCCGATAACCACAAAATTATCACCATCAAGATCACTTACCTGGCTCCACAACGCTGAGTAAATTACAGGAAATGGATTTTTTCGTCTCCACTCATCAATCTTGCTTATTACCTCAATATTTCTATTCTCGGGGATCCTCTTCCCTTTCTTTATAATCTTCTCCATAAATTTTAATTTTTCTTCAGGAAATTTCTCATCATAAACTGGCAGCTTCAATAC
>JALTID010000176.1 GCA_027004335.1 bacterium | reverse complement strand
GAAATACCGCTTTGATCCTAAGCGATGATCTAAAGTTACTAGCAAAAGTTAACAAAGAATTTCCTCAAATATACCCACAGCCAGGGTGGGTAGAACATAACCCAGAAGATATCTGGAATGGAGTCGGGGATGTGGTAAGAGAGGCGATCAATAAAGCCGCTATTGACCCCGGTGATGTTGCTGGTATCGGGATCACAAATCAGAGAGAAACCACCCTTGTCTGGGAAAGGGGGAGTAGCAGGCCCCTTTACAATGCCATTGTCTGGCAGTGCAGAAGAACTGCACCTATCTGCGAGGAGCTTCAAAGAGAGGGAAAGGAGGATATTATCAGAAGTAAAACTGGTCTTGTCATTGATCCATATTTCTCAGGAACAAAATTAAAATGGCTTTTAGAAAATGTTGAAGGGCTAAGAGAAAAAGCTGAAAAAGGAGAGGCGCTTTTTGGTACGGTAGATTCATTTTTAGTCTACAGATTAACAGCAGGAGAGGCGCATGTAACTGATGTTTCCAACGCATCAAGAACACTTTTGATGAATATCCATACCATGGAATGGGATAAAGAATTACTTGAATTCCTTGGGGTTCCAGAGGCAATGCTACCAGAGATAAAACCTTCATCCTATATATACGGATATACAAAGGATCTTGATTTTTTACCTGATGGGATCCCCGTTGCAGGAATGGCAGGAGACCAACAGGCAGCCCTATTTGGCCAGGTATGTTTTGAGGAAGGGGAAGCAAAATGTACATATGGGACAGGATCATTTACGCTCATGAACACAGGAATAAGACCTGTGGAGAGCAAGCATGGGCTTTTAACCACGGTAGCATGGCAACTGGAAGAAGGAGGAGAAGTATACTACGCTCTGGAGGGTAGTGCTTTCATAGCAGGAGCAGCTGTGCAGTGGCTAAGAGATGGATTAAGAATAATAAAAGCTGCTCCAGAGGTAGAAGAATTAGCATCTCAGGTAGATGATAGTGAAGGAGTAGTGTTTGTACCTGCCCTAACTGGACTCGGTGCCCCGTACTGGAGGCCAAATGCAAGAGGTGCCATAACAGGAATTAACAGAGGCACCACTGCCGCTCATATTGCAAGGGCTACTCTTGAGGGCATTGCTCTACAGAACCACGATATTATAAGAGCAATGGAGGATGATCTCGGGGAAAAATTAAAAGCGCTTAAAGTTGACGGAGGTGCATCTCAGAACAATCTTCTGATGCAGATTCAGGCTGATTTCCTCCAGACAACCATAGTTAGACCTCAGATAATTGAAACTACAGGGCTCGGTTCAGCTCTTCTATCAGGACTTGCAGTAGGGGTATGGAACTCCCAGGAAGAATTGAAACAGGTATGGAAAGAAGATAGAAAATTTGAACCTGAGATGGATCCTATAAAGGTGCAGGAGAAAATAAATCAGTGGCTGGAGGCAATTGAAAAGCTTTAGCGGTAAAAAACTTTTGAGGAAGGTTCAAAAGTTATAATTGCTCCTGTGAGTCCGCTTCCAAGTTCTTCCTCCAGGAAGGAGAGAAGGCTTTCATCTTCTACAATGGCTATTTCCACAGGTAAGCCTGTGGAAAGTCTGCCAAAGAGGTAAAATCTTAACTCTCTTACTCCGTACTCCTTAAAAGGAAGGGGGGGAACTTTCACCCAGACTTTCTCCACACCAAGAGCAAGGAGGGAATTCATTAAAAACTCAACATTTTTCCTTGAACCTTCTATGCCAAGACTACTAAGAACCACTTTCAAAATGCCTTTCATTTTATCTCTCCTTACTTTCTCCTCCACACAGTAGCAAGAATGGGGCCACTAATATTATGCCATACACTGAAGAATGCAGAGGGTAGGGCAGCAATAGCCGTAAAGTGTTTAATTGCCAGTGCCATAGCAAGTCCAGAATTTTGCATCCCTACCTCAATAGAGACTGTCCTGCGCTGTTTCATGTCTTTTATAAATACTGCTGACCCCCAGTAACCAAGCAAAAATCCTGTTAAATTGTGCAACACTACAGCGCCAGCCACTATTAATCCTGCCTCTAAAATTCTTCCTCTATTTAATGAGACAATTATTCCCACTAAAAGTGCAATGGTAAAAACAGAAATCAGAGGAAAGATCATATTGACACTTTTCGTCACCTTTGGGAAAAAATATCTCAGAAAAAGTCCAACTGTAACAGGAAGAATTATTATTACCAAAATGCTCTTAAACATTGCCCACACAGGCACCGGAACCCAGTGTCCCGCAAGAATGTATGTAAGAAATGGAGTCATGATTGGAGCCAGTAAGGTATTAAAAGTAGTCATGGATACAGAAAGTGCCACATCACCATTTGCAAGATATGTTATAACATTGCTGGCAGTGCCCCCGGGGGAAGAACCTACAAGTACCATCCCAAGAAGAAGCTGTGGAGAGAAACCAAAGATTAGAGAAAGAATAAATCCCACCAGAGGCATGATGGAAAATTGCAAAACAAAACCAATAAAAATTCCCTTTGGATCCTTTACTATTCTCGTAATATCCTCAAAAGTCAATGTCATACCCATCCCCAACATGATCACACCAAGCCCGGGAACAATAACACTTTTCCAGCCACCCATAATTGACGGATCAACAAGACCTACTACTGCAAATAGAATCACCCACAGAGGGAAAAGATCAACCAACCGCTTTATCAAAACAACCTCCTCCCCTAAATTATATAAGACAATGTCTTGATATCAATTTTAATAAAATTTTAAAAATTGCAAAATATATGACCGTGTGTCTTAACATTTTTTGATTAAACCATCTCTTCATGTAAAATAATTTATAACATCTGTTCAGGAGAAA
>JALTID010000175.1 GCA_027004335.1 bacterium | reverse complement strand
TAATTCCCCCGGTGTTATATATATTTCCAGCGATGGCATAAATTGGGAAAAAGTAGATCTTACTCCACGGAACATTGATAATTTTGCCTGTTCAGGAGATGAGATTGTTGCCACAGGTTCAGATGGTGGTGGGAGTTTTATAGCTGTTTCCACTGATTTTAAGAACTGGAAAGATATTGTGAGTTACACTTCAGATAAAACTTTTTATACTGCCTATGGAAATGGAGTTTTTGTCGTTGTCGATCCAGATAGTGATAAATTTGGAATTATCTCGGATGATGTCCTGAGCTGGCACGATTTTCCCGCTGAGGCGAAAGATCTTATAGATTCATCTGATGATTTTTCTTTATTCTTTGCTCATAATCTTTTTATCCTTGGTATGGATGAAGGGCTTCTCTACTCATTTACTGGAGAGAATTGGTATGAAATAAAAAATCCAGATATCAGTTTAAACATTTTTGGGATACTTGTGGATTATCCTATCTGGTACCAGAACAGAATTTATGGTAATTACAGGTCTTTTGCTCCCTCGTTTTCTATCCAGTTTGCTTTTGATGTTATACCATCATATTTTTCTGGAGAAGTAACAGAGGATACTCCTGTGGTATTTAAAGTGAATGGATTGGATGGTAGTGTAAGTATTTCTTCCATTTCCATAGATGGTGATTCAGGCTGTTTTATATTGGGAAGTAATAATTGTGCTAATTTGAGTAATGGTGAAAGCTGTAACATTAATCTAACACTACATCCCTGTACCACAGGGTACTCTTATGCTGTATTAAAAGTCTCTTCTGATTCTGGAGAGTTTGTGGATGTACCTCTGAGGGTTGCTTTTCAACAACAAGAACAAAAGCCCATATGTCCAGTTTATGCTGGACCTGGTACAGCTTCTACAGAGGGTACCAAGAGTAAGAGTGGTTGTAGCTGTAGTGTGGGAGATAGAGGAAGTGCAGGGGACGCTTTTTTTATGATTATCCTGTTAGTTGCGCTTAGATTTTTTTCTATTAAGAAAGATGAGATTCTGAATTCTTAAGGGAGCTGTAACTTCCTGAAATAAAATTTGAGCTGAAAACTTGCATATATTTCTCCTATGGAGTGATTTCATACTGATTCTTTTAAATATGGGGTTCTCTTTGTTTATCACTTGATTTTTTTCCTTAAAACTATACTATAAAAACCTTCACTGTATAAAGATTAATTCTGAGGTAAAGATGGTGAAGAAAAAAAACCTTCTTTTTTTTCTTATGATTCTTGTTCTATCTATGATTCCATCTTTTTTATTTGCTGGAGAAGTGGATGAAGCAGTAGCTCTGGGGGCAAAGCTCTCCCTCTGGTGGACACTCCCCTTTGCGGGAATACTTCTCAGTATTGCAATTTTCCCGCTTGTTCTCCCTGATTTCTGGCATCATCATTTTGGTAAGGTATCCCTTGTATGGGGGCTGGTCCTCCTCATCCCATTTCTTATTATATATACAGGGGAAGCATGGGGGCAGTTCCTTGAAATAATTCTTGGTGATTATGTCCCATTTATTATCCTGCTCTGGTCCCTGTATGTTGTTGGAGGTGGGATTGTTGTGAGGGGGTCCTTTGTGGGGAAGCCCATTGTAAATACCATTATGCTTTTCATCGGAGCATTTTTCGCATCATGGGTTGGTACAACAGGAGCTTCTATGATCCTTATAAGACCTCTTTTAAGGGCCAACAGGCACAGGGATCACAAGGTTCATACTGTGGTTTTTTTCATCTTTTTAGTCAGCAATATCGGAGGCCTTTTAACTCCCCTTGGTGATCCCCCTCTTTTCATGGGATTTCTGCATGGTGTCCCCTTTTTCTGGACCACCATCAGACTGCTGCCTGTATGGCTTCTTGAAGTAGGGATGTTACTTGTTATTTATTTTATAATTGATTCCTATTTCTATAAAAAAGAGACGGAAGAAGTTAGGAGTCATAAGCCTGAGAAAATAGAAAAATTGAAAATTGTTGGTCTTCACAATTTCATATTCCTCGTAGGGATTATTGGAGGTGTTCTCTTTTCAGGCCTGGTGAATCTGGGTGTTTATCATGTGGGACCTGTGGGACTTAAAGTTTCTAACACAGTCAGGGACCTCTTTCTGGTCTTGATGGGTCTCCTCTCTCTTAAATTTACAGCAAAAGAACTCTATAAGGAAAATGAATTTACATGGTTCGCCATTGAAGAAGTTGCGATACTTTTTGCTGCCATATTCGTTACCATGATTCCTGCCATTGATATTTTAAGGGCTGGTGAAGAAGGTGCCATGGGGAGTTTGATTGCTGCTATAAAATCCCCGGCGCATTACTACTGGGCAACAGGAACATTATCAAGTTTTCTTGATAATACACCGACTTATCTCACATTTTTCAATTCCGCTCTCGGAAAGTTCTTCGTGGGGATGCCTGAGCCACAGGCTGTCCATCTTCTCCTTACCAAGAAAGCGGTGTTCCTGGAATCAATTGCTACCGGTGCTGTTTTCATGGGAGCCAATACCTATATTGGAAATGCCCCTAACTTCATGGTCAAGTCCATTGCTGAGGAGTGGGGTATAGCGATGCCGAGCTTCTTTGGGTATATTTTAAAATATTCTCTGTTGATTTTGATACCTACATTTTTTGTGGTTATGTTTATATTTTTTGTTTAATGGGTGAGTATAGAATAATAGATCATCCCGCCGATCTCTTAATTAAGGCGGAAGGTGATAATTTATGTGACCTTATTTCTGCTCTAATTAACGGAGCGTATCGCTACTCTGTTGAAAGTAGAGGAAATTGTGATACTACAGATTATACTATAACTATTGAAGCTATGGATGA
>JALTID010000174.1 GCA_027004335.1 bacterium | reverse complement strand
GATAATGCTGTGGAATCTATGAAGTTGGGTGCCCAGGAGTATATTGCCAAGCCCTTTAATTTTACCGAGATGCTGAAATTGATTGAGAAGGCTCTTGACAGGAAGAAAGTAGAAGATGAAAACATCCGTTTAAAACAGATGATAGAGAATTATAAAGTCACTGCGAAAATGATGGAGATGTTAGAGGAAGATGAGATCGTTAATATGCTGGTGGATGCAGCTCTAAAAACAACCTCCTGTGATATCGTTTTTGTGGGTAGGTATGATGCTGAGAAAAAGAGATGTAAATATATGGCCGGCCGTTCAAAGGTTGACTGGATTTCCCCTGAGGATTTTTTTAAAACTCTTGATTTTTCTGTTATCAGGTCTTATTTTGAGAAGGGAGAATCAATTTTTCTCTCTCATGATGATGTGAAGAATATCTTTGTTAGAGCACCTAAGGCTGAAGTTTACTCTGCAATTCTTGTTCCTCTTCGTGTCAGGAAACAGCATCTTGGAACAGTGGGGGTTTTTTCTCTTCAGAAGATAAATATTTTTAATGAAGGTGATAGAAAGACGCTATTTTTGCTCGCCTCCAGAGCCGGGGTTTCTCTTAATAATGTGGAGCTTTTTAAGGAATTGCAGGTGACATTTACTGAAACTATCAGAAGTCTTGTTATGGCAGTTGAGGCAAAGGATAAGTATACAAAAGGTCATTCTGAGAGAGTTGCATATTGGGCAAAGAAATTAGCAATTGCGTGTGGATGTGACGAGAAGATGCTTAAAAATATCAGGAATGCTGCCCTCCTTCATGACATAGGAAAGATAGGAATGGATATAAGGGCTCTTACTAAAGAAGGCGCCCTTTCTCAGGAAGAATTTGAGCTTTTTAAGACTCATCCCGAAGTTGGGAAGAAGATCCTTGAACCTATTAAGTTTTTGAAACCTATTATTCCCATGGTTTATTATCATCATGAAAGGTGGGATGGAAAGGGATATCCTGAAGGTGTGAAGGGCGAAGAGATCCCTCTGGGAGCCAGAATAATTGCTATTGGTGATTCATTTGATGTTATGACCTCCGACAGACCTTACAGGAAGAGATTACCTTTTAAAAAAGCTATAAGCGAACTTATTGAAAACGCAGGTACGCAGTTTGATCCCACTCTTACGAAGATTTTTCTTGAATTTCTTGCTTCACCGGAGGGGAAAAAAGGACTTCAGGAATTACTTCCCGATTACTATGAGGAAAATAGACAGGATATAGAGGCTTTTACGCCTGAAGCTCTTGCAAAAATGATAAAAGAGAATTATAAAGAGGCTGAATCCATGTGATCAGTCTTTTTCTGGTTTTTTCTCCCATTAAGTAGGATAATCTGCCGGCAACATTTGCTCTGGCAAGCATAGATATCGTTTTTAAGTTATCCTGTAGAAGAAGCTCATCTGCATTTTTAAATGTGTCGTTTAATACTATTATTTTTTTTACGGGAATTTTACCCAGTACAAGATCGGTGAGAAGGGTGTGATTAATGCAGCCTAATTTGTTGCCTGCTACCACAATCACCAGTAGATTTAATTCCGTGACAAGGTCTAAAAATGTATGTTCACCATCCAGTGGAACCAGTAACCCTCCAGCACCTTCAATAAGAGTTATCCCATTTTTTATCTCTGAAATTCTATGAGTTAACTCTTTGAAATCTACATATTTACCTTCAAGTTTCCCCGCTGTGTAAGGTGATGCTGGATAGGAAAATCTGTAAAAGACAATTTCTTCTTTCTGCCTTAGAATTTTTCTATAAAAGGCTTCATCTTCACACTCCTGCTGGCAACCGGTTTCAACAGGTTTTACTACTCTTACATGATAACCGTCTTTTAAAAGGGAGAGAGCAAAAGCAGTAGTAAAGAGGGTTTTCCCCACTCCTGTATCTGTGCCTGTTATAAAAATCTTAGGATAGTTTCCCTTTCTCATACTCTGTGGTTATCTCTTCAATGGATCTATAAACACCCTCCAGGAGATAATCTAACTCTTTTATTGATATACATAATGGAGGCATCAAGACTACCACATTGCCCAGTGGCCTGATGATTATGCCATATTTTCTTGCTCTTACAATTACTCGGTGTCCGATCCTGTCCTTGTAAGGATATTCCTCTTTTGTTTTTTTATCCAACACTAACTCAATTCCTACCATGAACCCCCTCTGTCTTATGTCCCCTACATGTTTTAAATTTTTGAATTCTTCAAGACGCTTTGATAGATGTTCAATCTTCGGTTGAAGTTTTTCCAGCACTTTTTCTTTTTCAAAAAGGTCAATACTTGCAACGGCAGCAGCAGCTGCAAGGGGGTTCCCTGTATAAGTATGTCCATGGAAGAAGGTTTTTTTCTCCCCGTAATCTGCCCAGAATCCATAATAAACTTCATCGGTTGTTAGAGTTGCAGCGATTGGTAGGTATCCCCCGCTTATTCCTTTCGCAACAGCCATTATATCTGGTTTTACATTTTCATGTTCTACTGCGAACATCCTTCCTGTTCTTCCGAAACCTGTGGCAACTTCATCTACTATTAGAAGAATGTCGTTTTCTTTTGCTGATTCATAGATTCCCCGTAAAAACCCCACCGGTGCGGTTATCATTCCAGCAGCCCCTTGAACCATTGGCTCAATTACCACTGCAGCTGCATCCTCTTTGTGATGGGCAATTATGTTTTTTGCCTCTGTAAGACATTCCATCTTGCAGGTTTCTGGAGTTTTCCCGTAGGGGCAGCGGTAGCAGTAAGGATACGGGATCTTAACAGTTTCAAAGAGGAGGGGCTTGTATATCTCGTGGAAAAGATTAATGCCTCCTACGCTTACCGATCCAATGGTATCCCCGTGATATGCATTTACAAATGATATTATTTTC
>JALTID010000173.1 GCA_027004335.1 bacterium | reverse complement strand
TGAGAAAAAAGGAACTCCTGCTTCTCCAGCTATTGCTTTTGCTAAGAGAGTTTTTCCTGTTCCAGGCGGCCCTATTAAAAGGACACCCTTAGGAATTTTGCCACCGAGTTTAGTAAATTTTCTTGGATGCTCCTGAAACTCAATTATCTCCTCAATTTCCTCTTTTGCTTCATCAATCCCAGCACTAGCTTTGATGTAGACTTTACTCTCATTGGCATCCACCATTCTTGCCCTGCTTTTACCGAAGGAGAAGGCTTTTCCGCTCCCCGTCTGCATCTGTTTCATAAACATTATCCATACAACTATCAGCAGGATCATTGGGGCCCAACTTATAAGAATTGATTTCCACAGAGGTTCCTCCGGTTGAGGTTTTGCTGTTATATCAACATCGCTTTTTCTTAGAAGTTCTATAAGTTGAGGGTCATTCGGGGCGTATGTATGAAACTGATTTCCATCCTTTAAAAGTCCCTCAATCTCGGAACCTTTTATCACCACCGATTTAACATCGTCTTTTTGAACCTTCTCCATAAATTCTGAGTAAGAGAGTTCCGTTTTTCTTTTCTGGGGAGTATAGAAGAGATTGTAAAGCAGAATAAAAAAAACAATTATTGTTGTCCAGAGAATGATTCCTCTTAATGCACTGTTATTCAAGTTGTTTCACCTCCAGTCATTAATAATCTTCCATTTTATATCTTATCAGAAAGGTAATATTTAAGCAAACATGCCACTTGTGCTATTTTGAAAATAAAACTTCCTTTGATAAAATAATAGAAAATAGAGGGGGTTTGTATGAAGCTGAGTGGAGATAATGAGGGGATTGAGGTATTGAAAAAGTTTAAGGATGTGAAACCAGAGTATTTAAAATTCCTTATCAAAAGTGCGCAGACAAATTTTGACAGAAAGGCAGAATTTAAAGATGAACAGGGTAATAAGTTCCTGTTAAAGTATGATCCGCTTAAAAAAGAGTTTACTGTAGAAAAGGCTTAGTATGTTCAATTTATCCCCGGAAATTGTTGAGGAAAGTAGAGAAAAGCTTCTACGGAAAAAATCCACTATCCCCGTTGGTTCCCTTATTAAATGGATGGATCCCAGGATAAGTCCTCTTAAGCTAAGCAACTTTCTGAATGGTGATATTAATTTTTTTCTTGATCTTCCAATCATATTGGATAAAGAACCACTTAATGTGGTAGAGGAATATGTTAAAGCAGGTTTTAGAATTTTCAGTGCTTCCACAAATCCTGACTGGGACGAAGGCTATGATGATTATATTTCGTATCTTAAGCGAGGTAAAAGAGAATTTAGCTACCCGGTTATTAGAAGAGATATATTTTTTGAAAGCTATCAGCTTGTTGAAACGAGGCTTTTCATGGGGGACTCAGTAACTATTTTTCCCTCTCTCGTTGATGATGAGCATCTTGAGATCCTCATTGATGATTCGGCAAATCTTGAGTTTGATCCGGTTGTGATCTTTTCTGATGAAGGTGAGTATAAAGAATTAAAAAAATTCAGGGGGAAATTTATTGTAGCTGTTTCCATGAAGAATTTATCTTCTCTGGCGAAAAAAGCGAGGAAACTATCTCAGTATGTAGTTGTATATCATATTGAATCTACAAAAGAAATTGAAGAGCTTAAGGATTCAGGTTTTAAAAATTTCTGGATCAGCTGGAAGTTAGTTGATTCTTTTCCAGAATATTTCAATTTAGTGGGGGAGAAAAGATGAAATGTTCTCTTTTTTCTGAGGAACACGAGATTTTCAGAGGGCAGATAAGAAAATTTGTTGAGAGAGAAATTATCCCGAATGTGGATAAATGGGAGGAGGAGAAGTATTTCCCTGATGAACTTTTTATTAAAGCTGGAGAGGCAGGCTTGTTGGGAGTAATAGTTCCAGAGGAATATGGTGGTTCAGGTGGGGATGCTGTTCATGCGGCGGTTTTAATTGAAGAGCTGGTTAGAAGTGGTTCTGGTGGTGTTCAGGCTTACAATATTATGATGGGCTTTGATTTTGAGAGGCTGGTTATGGCAATTGGTGCCGTTATGGGTGCAGAGTATGCGCTCCATGAAGGTATGAAATATGCAAAAGATCGCACCGCTTTTGGCAGGCCTATTTCAAAATTTCAGGTCTGGAAGCATAAATTTGCCCACTATGCTACGATGATTGAAGCAGCAAAACAGCTTACATATCACGGTCTTTGCCTCTATAAGGAGGGAGAAAATGCTATCAAAGAGCTTACAATGGCAAAGTACCTTGCCACGGAGGTGAGCAACAGGGTTACAGACATGGTGTTACAGGTGCACGGAGGGTATGGTTATGCAATGGATTTTCCTGTACAGAGGTGGTGGAGGGATTCAAGGATAGGTACCATTGGAGGAGGTACCTCTGAAATAATGCTTGAAATAATTTCCAAGATGCTCGGGCTCTGATGGGGAGTGTGATCACAGATTGGGATTCCGCATATAACTGGGTAAGGAACTCGCTTCAGAGAGGGGAGAAGTTTCTTGTTGAGGTGGGTATGGGAGCAGGCGAATTTCTCTTCTGGGTGGCAGAGAATTCTTCGTTCAATCCTGTGGGTAGTGACATTAAGAAAAAAAGGGTACAGAAAGCTATAAAGAGGCTTTCTCTTCTTGACAGGAATTCAGCTATTCTTTTGGGTGATGGTAAAAGAGTAGTGCGAGATCTTTTCCCTTCTGGATCTATTTCAAAAATAGTAATAAATTACCCTGACCCATGGCCCAAGAAACACCAGAGGTGGAGAAGGATAAGTTTTCCCTTTTTTGTTGATCTAATAGCTGATAGGCTTGAGGTTGGTGGTGTTCTCCATCTCTCCACAGACCACCTCCCTCTGCTTGAGGAATTTTACGCTGCTCTGATGGCGAGGAGTTGTTTCCTCCCTATTCCTTCAAAGCCTCAGAGTAATATTTTCAGAGGAATGATAACAAGATATGAAACTCAATGGATATTGGAGGAAAGGGATCTCTACCAGTGGAGTTTTTTGAAAAAAAAAGGAATTTGCAAAAATCCCTGAATGGGAAAAGGTGGACACAATTTATTTCTCTATTACCCCTGAAAAAATTCCCGTCCATGGCAGGGCTGTGTTTATAGATAACTGGATTGTAAAAATTGTGTATAAAAAAGAAGAGGAATTCCGTTTGTTATTAGTGGAAAAAGAAAGTAAAATAAGTTATAACATTCTCTTGGTGAAGGGTGTAACTGGAGATCTTACAGTGGGAAACAAAAACGAGTTTGTTTATTCCTCTGAGATACAGAGAGTGCTGATGGAGTTTTTCAGTGGTAATTGGAAATAAAATAGAGAGAATAATTCTTGTTGTATCAGATTTTCATCTTGGGAAGGGCCCATACAACGAGGATGGGAGCTTAAACTTCCTGGAGGACTTTTTCTATGATGATAAGTTTGAAGAATTTCTTGATTATTATGACAGAAAATATTCTTCTGCTGAAATAGAGCTAGTGCTCAACGGTGATATTTTTGATCTATTACAGGTGGATTACAGAGAAGAGTATCCTGCCAGAATTACCGAAGAAAATGCTCTCTACAGATTCAATAAGATTGTAGAGGGACATCCTGTTTTCTTTGATGCGCTGAGAAAATTTTTGTCAAAGCCCAACAGAAAACTTGTGTATATCCAGGGTAATCACGATGCAGGTTTCCTTTTCCCCAGAGTGAGAGATCGTCTTGAAGAGGTAATAGGTGTTCCTTATCACTATGCGGGGATGATGTATAAAACTGGGGGATACTGGATAGAGCATGGACAGCAGTATGAGCCTTCAAATCGCTATAAAGAGGATGAATTATTCATAACCAGGGGAGTTCCTGAACCAATTGTAAATCTACCGTGGGGAAGTGTTTATGTTATAAGTATT
Organism: bacterium; assembly: GCA_027004335.1. GTDB lineage: Bacteria > JALSQH01 > JALSQH01 > JALSQH01 > JALSQH01 > JALTID01. The sequence continues at coordinate 4,693 of JALTID010000173.1, read as the reverse complement.
CTCAATAAATTAAGAATGAAAAGGCCCTATGTGGATAAAGTAAGGCCTTTTTCACTCTATTTTAGGTGGGGTCTCATCAACGATTTCTTCTGGGGGGTCATGGCCCTTCTCAGATCCTTTTTGTTTTTTCTGAGCAAGCAGTTTATAAAGACCAGATGGTACCGAACCTCTTTAAAGGAGACTTTTGAGATTATAATGGAAAAATCGTTTGCACACCCTCTTGAAAAATCTGCAGAGAAGATTTTAAAAACCACCGATTATCATACGGTGATTTTCAGCCATACTCACAAAATGATGATCAAGACTTTTAAGGAGGGCAAAAAATATATAAATACTGGCTGCTGGATAGAGATGATTGATTTAGATCTCGTGCATTTCGGGAAAAACCTACGATTTACCTATGCAGAAATTGATTTTTATAAAAATGGTGACAGCGAAGCTTTTTTGAGAGAATGGAGAGGTCCATGCAAAGAAGTGGAAGAAGTTTATCAGCATTACTAATTGTTGTTGGATTGGTTTTCTCAGCCTGTGCCGGGGAAAAGAGTTTGGTAAAAAAAACTCCAGCTCCCCTAACAACTGGCGAGATTGGGAGTAAAATCAGTTCCGTATATCCTGAGCTTGAGTTATGTTATCATCAGTCATTAAAAAACAGAGATATCTTTTACGGTAAGGCTCTTCTTGTGATCTGGATTGCAAAGGATGGAGGTGTTAAAAGAATTACATGGAAACCTATGCCTTCTTCAAAATTCCTGGAGTGTACAAGAGATGTAATAATGAAACTAAATTTCAGAAAATTACCAGATGATGTCAGAATAGAAATTCCTGTAAATTTTACACTGGAGATGGAGGAGAAAAAATGAGGCTAACCAGATATCTTGTTCCAACCCTTAAAGAGGATCCCAAAGAGGCTGAAATTGTAAGTCATAATTACTTGGTAAGAGGAGGATTTATAAGAAAAGTTGCAGCAGGAATCTATGATTTCCTTCCCCTGGGTTTGAGGGTTGTAAAAAAAATAGAGAACATTGTAAGGGAAGAAATGGATAGAGCTGGTGCTCTTGAAATTTTAATGCCTGCGGTTATTCCTGCTGAGTTGTGGCAGGAGAGCGGCAGATGGGATCTGTATGGGAAAGAACTACTCCGCTTTAAAGACAGACATGATAGAGATTTTTGTCTGGGTCCCACTCATGAGGAGGTTGTGACCGATATTGTCAGGAGGGAGGTGCGCTCCTACAAACAGTTACCAATAAATTTGTACCAGATCCAGACAAAGTTCAGAGATGAACCAAGGCCCAGGTTTGGGTTGATGAGGGGCAGAGAATTTATAATGAAAGATGCCTACAGTTTTGACGCTGATTGGGATGGCCTTGATAGAAGTTATCAGGCGATGTATGAAGCATATACGAGGATATTTAAAAGGTGTGGTCTTGAGTTCAGAGTAGTTGAGGCTGATACGGGTAATATTGGTGGTACCGATTCACACGAGTTTATGGTTCTTGCAGAAACTGGTGAGGATAGAATTGTTTCATGTCCCGGATGCGGTTATGCTGCAAATGTTGAAAGAGCTGATTTTAAAACAGATTACCCCCTCTCTGATATGGAAATGATGCCTCTTGAGAAGGTGCATACCCCTTCTCAGCGAACTATTGAAGAAGTCAGCAAGTTTTTGAAAACATCTCCGAAAAAGATGATCAAAACCCTGATTTACTCTACTGATAAAGGTGAAGTGATGGTTCTGGTCAGAGGAGATTACGATGTGAACGAGGTAAAGGTTAGGAATATTATAGGGGCAAACTGGATTGAGCTTGCAGATGAAGAAACCATTGAGAAGATAACAGGAGCACCGGTGGGCTTTGCAGGTCCAGTTGGGTTAAAATTTGATAAAATTCTCATTGACAAGTCAATTGTAAATATAAGAAATGGAATAACCGGAGCCAATGAGGAGGATTATCATTATGTGAATGTTAATCCGGGGAGAGATTTTCCAATAATTGAAGAGAAAGTGGTAAATATCCGGATGCCTGTGGAGGGTGACAGATGTCCAAAGTGTGGCACACCCCTTGAGTTTTACAGGGGGATTGAGGTGGGTCATATTTTTAAACTGGGGACAAAATATAGTGAATCCATGAATGCTACTTTTCTTGATAAGGATGGGAAAGAAAAACTTTTTATTATGGGCTGTTACGGCATCGGTGTCACAAGAGTGGCTTCTGCTGCCATTGAGCAGAATCACGACGAAAAAGGAATAATATGGCCTATCTCAATTGCTCCATTTGAGGTGATACTCCTTCCAACCAATTGGGATAAGGAGGAGGTAAGATCTGTTGCAGAAAAAATCTATGGTGAACTCCTACAAAAGAGTGTAGAAGTAGTTATTGATGACAGGGGGGAGAGGGCCGGCTTTAAATTTAAGGATGCTGATCTCATAGGTTATCCCTTCAAAATTGTTGTAGGTGAGAAGGGGTTAGAAAAGGGCATTGTAGAGATTAAATCCAGAAAAGGGGATATAGCTGTGGAAGTAAAAATAGATAACGCAGTAGAGAAGATTATTGATTTGATTGATAAGGAGAGAAAAAAGTATCTTCCTGAGTAAACTGAGTTTTCAGGCCAAGGAGGTTACTGTATGAAATCTTATAGAAAGGAACTGTGGTTTGATCTTCCCACAAGGGTAGGGTTTGTAAATATAACCAGAGAAGTAGAAGAAGCTGTAGAAGAAAGTGGTGTAAAGGAGGGTCTTGTGCTTGTAAATGCAATGCATATTACAGCTTCAGTTTTTATCAATGATGATGAATCAGGATTACATGAGGACTACAAAAGATGGCTTGAGGAACTTGCCCCGCATGAGCCTTTAAGCAGGTACATGCATAATAGAACAGGTGAGGATAATGGAGATGCTCATCTAAAAAGACAGGTTATGGGGAGAGAAGTAGTTGTGGCAGTCACTGATGGTAAGTTAGATTTTGGACCATGGGAACAGATCTTCTATGGTGAGTTTGATGGTAGAAGAAGAAAGAGGGTCCTTATAAAAATTATTGGAGAGTAAGGTACTTGATCACTCCAATAAAATTCAAAAAGAAGAGTTATTCTTCCCCATACTTCCCGTGAAATCTGGTGGGCACCTGTCTGAGGAGATCCACAAATCTCAATGTTGCTTTGTTGAATTTTAAGAGTTTTGGAAGAGAACCTTTTACTCTTAATTTTCCCATTGTAAGGGCTTTAACAGGTCCCATTTCATTGTTAAAAACTTTTACCCATACTCCATATGGTCCGGAGATTTCAAAGTCTGTTTTTCTCTTCTCGGTCCAGAACTCTGTTAGCTTGCCGTATTCTATTTTGTAGCCGATGATTATATCTTCGTTGATCCCATTCTGTGGCTCCTTCTTGATATAGAAGGTAAAAGTATTGTTGATGTTTCTGGCAAGTTTCTCATACTCAGCATCGCTGTTAATTATTTCTTTTGCTTTTTCCAGCCACTCTGGTGACGCTACTAACAATTTTTCAGAAGACATCTATACCCTCCATCCATATTGCTTCAAGAGTTTCAAGGTCCGGAGGTCTTAGATTTATTTCTCTGTCTACAAGGATGTCCACAAGGGCAGGACCTCCAGCTTTTAAAAATTCTTCAGTTACATTTTTCAATTCATCAGGGCTCTTCACCCTTTTTCCTCTACCACCAACTGCTTCCATGAATTTTACATATTCAATATCATAAAAGTTAATCCCGACTTTTTCAAGATTTTCTTCTGCAGCAGCTATCATACCAAATCCTCTGTCATTGAATACAAAGATAAAAATATTTTTTAATCCAAGTCTCGCGATAGTTTCTAATTCCTGAATATTGAACATAAACGCTCCATCCCCTGTAAGGAAAAATACTCTGTTTCCGGGGTCAAGCATGGCTGCCGTTATAGCTTTTGATAATCCTCCACCAAGCATTCCCGAGTTGTTCTGAGCCAGAAATTTGTACGGTTTGTTCCTTCTTAAAAGATAATTTATCCATACCTGAGTATTTCCACCATCAAGTACGACTATATCATCATCGGTGATAAAGGAGTTTATCTCTTTAACAGCCCGGAGGGGGTGGAGTGGAACAGCGTCACTCTCTGCCATTTCAATAAAAGTAGCTTCCCATGCTTCCTGCGCATCTCTATAACTTTGAAGGTCGGGATTTTCACGAGGTTCCATACCCTCTAATCTGTCTTTCAGTGCAAGGAGAAAATTCTTAATATCAGATTGGATGGTAAGATTAATTCTGCGGTTTAAACCAAGACTCTCCGGCTCTGCATCTACCTGGACCAGAATCTGTTCTTCATCTCCCCACATGGGTGGCTTCCCCCAGAGTTCCATAGCGGTCAATCTCGCCCCCAGTACTATGACAACCTCTGCATCTCCCAGTGCAGACATTCCTCCGTAGCTTAATGGAAGAAAGCATAAAGGATGTGTTTCAGGAAATACCCCTCTTGCTGAAAGTGAAGGGACCACAGTAACATTGTATTTTTCTGCAATTTCTCTCAGTAGATCAGATGCCCCGCTTTTCAATACTCCTCCCCCTGCATGAAGCACCACTTTTTGATGTTTTTTTATTATCTCAGCCACTTTTTCAACTGCTTCTAAAGATGGTGCCGCTGGTGAGAATTCCTCTGTATCCTTTACTTCTGGGAAATCGGTAATTTTACCGGCGTAAATCCTGCCAAAA
>JALTID010000172.1 GCA_027004335.1 bacterium | reverse complement strand
GTCATTTCCCCCATATTATCAGCTGGAGGTGTATTTTCATTTTTCTTCTTTGCCATCTTGTGATTCTGTGGATTGTGTAAAAGAGGTGTTGTTTAATTGCTCACTCTCTGCTTCCTGCTGGGTTTCTTCTGCCTGTGCTGCTTCTTCCTCCTGGTCTGTTTCTTTTTTTTCAACTTCTCCTTTCCCTTCTTCTTTGCTGCTATTTTCTGTTGCTGCTTCTTCTTTCCCCGGTTCTTCTAACTCCAGATCAAGATTTCTGATATCCTGAGTCTCGTTTTCTATATCAAATTTGACTTCTTCAAAGGTTTTTCTAAACTCATAATAAGCTTTCCCCAAAGATGCAGCAATCTTGGGTAGTTTCTCCGGTCCGAAGATTATTAGTGCCACCACAAAGATAAGAATTAATTCCCAGAATCCTATTCCAAACATTGAATTTAGAATAACATATAAGGTTGTATCCTGCAATAATGTGAGTTTTAGACAATTTTAGTTGAAAATAAAAAATTTAAAATTATAGTAATTTTAAAATAAGAAAAGGGGTGTTATTTAAAAACCTTGAGGAATTAGGTATAACCAAAATTGATTATTTGATCTCAAGCCATGCTGAACAGGATCATTCGGGAAGTATCCCTGATGTTCTTGAGAGATTTCCTGAGGCAAAGGTTGTCACCAACCCTAAATGCAAAGGTTTTTTAATGGATCTGCTTTTGATCCCCGAAGAAAAATTTATTGAGGTAAAGGATGGTGAAACCCTTGAGCTTGGTGATAAGACCTTTGAATTTATTTACACCCCATGGGTCCACTGGCCTGAGACAATGAGGACTTATCTTGTTGAAGATAAGATCCTTTTTTCGTGTGATTTCTTTGGTTCTCATAGAGCCACCAGCCATCTCTTTGTGTATGATGAGTATAAGGTAATAGAGGATGCAAAGAGGTATTACGCTGAGATAATGATGCCCTTCAGAGTGCATATTAAGAAAAATTTAGAAAAACTCTCCGGTAAAGAAATCAAGATCATAGCTCCCAGTCATGGCCCTCTATATGATAATCCAGAGATCATCATCAATGCTTATAGGGAGTGGATATCTGATAGAGTTTCCAATAAAGTTGTTGTTCCCTTTGCCTCAATGCATGGAAGCACCAGAGTTATTGTGGATTATGTAGTTGATAAGTTTTCAGAAAAAGGTGTTGAAATTTTGCCCCTCAATCTTATAAAGGAGGATGCTGGTAAACTTGCTATGGAACTTGTGGATAGTGCCACGGTGATTTTTGCATCACCATATGTATTAAGCGGGATCCATCCCATGGTGGTTTATGCTGCTTATTTTGCCAATGCGTTAAGGCCAAAGATCAAAATCGCCACAATGGTTGGTTCATATGGATGGGGTGGTAAAGGGCTTGACCATCTTAAGGGACTTATCTCAAATTTGAAAGTAGACTGGATTGAGCCTGTTCTTATCAAAGGTTATCCCGAAGGAGAAGATTTTAACAAACTTGACACTCTTGTGGATACGATTGTAGAAAAGCATAAAGGATTGGGGTTGATGTGAGTGAAGCCGTAAGTCCCAATTTGACATTTTCCTGTTTTTGCAATGTATTTTAATAAGAAGAGTTAGTGACAATGCAGGAGCGTATTACGAATCTGGAAACAAGAAAAATAAAAATTATTAAGGAGATACTTAGATTAAATAACTTAGAGGCTATTGAGAAACTTGAGAACATTCTTTTTGAAGAGATGAAAAAAAAGATAGGCAAAGAACCTTTGCCAATGATAGTGGAAGAATTGAATGCCCTCATTGATCTTGCGGAGAGTAATAGTTTGAATAACAGGATCTTTGATGCTCAGGAGATATTGCAAGACATTGATAAATGGAAATAAAGGTTCTCCGGGCTCAAACTACTTTGGTAAGTCTTTGTTGTGGGGCGGGCCTTCGGCCGCACCTTGTCACACAATACGCCTAAATTTTTGTATGATTTCTCCTCTATGCTAAAATATTTCTAAAATGTATTATTCCATGGAGGATGAAGGTAATATTTTCTTAATAGAGGCTCTGGAAAAGTATGTATTGCCAGATACCAATATACTTGAGGTTGGTGCTGGTAGCTGCAATTTTTTAGAAAAGGTGGTTGAGAAATTTGGAGTTAACGGTTATGGTGTTGATCCTTTTATCTACTCGCGCAGTGGAGAGAGATTAAAATGTCTTGCAATGAGTGGTGAGGAGATAACAAAGTTAGGTGGGAGATTTCATCTGATTTATCTTATAAGGAGTTTTCATCATATTTCTAATGTGAAAAAATTTCTCAGTGAGGCGATCTTTGTCCTGGTTCCAGATGGCGAATTGATAATTGTTGACTGGAAGGAGGGAACTATAACGGGGGTCCCTGAATATTACTACGATGTGAGAGAAGTTTCTGATTTAATGAAGGAAGCAGGTTTTAAAATTGTTGAAGCAGAGGAGGGAAAGTGGAACTTTCTGGTGGTAGGATCACCAGCTACTTTCCCTCAAAGTTTTTCATAAATTATTTTTCTGTATAGGCACTATCCTCTGTTTTCTTAATAGCAGGTACTGCTCCTGTTTCTTCTGGAAGGGTGAAAAAGGATTATAAAACCCTCTTCCCTCAAGTTATAATTATTATAATGTTATAACAAGTAAAAGTCAAATGAAAAATTTAACCAGCAGAAGGATTATTCTTGACACCTGTGTCAATTTTTGCTATGAATAAATGAATAGCGGTATTTACAAGTAAGGAGTCTAAACATGTATATGAATAGCTTAACATAATTAAACATAGGAGGTGAAAAATGGTAAATTTTGATCCTGGTGAGGATCTCCAGTTAATAGGGGATACAGCTCATGATTTTGCTCTCAATGAGGTAAGAGATGTAGCGAGAAGAGCAGAAAAGGAGGGG
>JALTID010000171.1 GCA_027004335.1 bacterium | reverse complement strand
CGCCACATTCCGCTAGTAATGCTTCTACAATACTTTTTAAGTCTACGGATTTAGCCCACTTATTCTTAATCTGCTCTACAGATTCTAATACCTTATTAAATGAGCCAATATTGATTGTCTTTCCCCATGCCACTACCAGCGATTTTGCAATATTTTCTAAGGATTTTGATTTACCCAAATCATCCTCAATCTTCCCTGCACGTTCCAACGCATTATCCCATTTTTTTTGAGCTAACAAGAAATATGCTTGCTCTGGAGAGGGGAGAGGGGCTTGAAATTCCCCTGACCCTTGAGCAGGCTGTACTTGCGTCAAAGGGAAATATTTCACCTCTGTTCTTTTATTTTCTCAAAAAGGAAAATCTGCTAAGTTCTGTAGATGAGAGGATAAGACGAGGATTGTACCGGGATTATGTAGCTGCTCAGGCTGAGTACCTCTATCACAGGAACGATCCTGATCTGATTATATCTCTTTTTGAAAGAGAAAAAATTACTTTTCTCGTTTTCAAGGGACTTTATACAAGGAGATTTTACCCTGATCCTTCCCTCAGGCTTATGGGAGATTATGATTTTCTCATACATTATGAGGACCTTGAAAAGGTAAAGAAGTTGCTGGTTGAAAATGGATTTGAGATTGTAAAAGTCCTCGGTAGAGAGTTTCTTGATAGAATCGGGGCTGAAGTAACATTCAGAGGCTCTGGTGACTGGAAATATATAGATGTTCATTACCGCCTTTTTCAAAAGTTCAGATACCCTTTTGATGAAGAAAGTGTGTGGAGCAGGAGCAGGGGAATATCAGATTTTTTTCACTATCCTACTCCGGAAGATCAATTTGTTATCACTATTATCCATATACTGAAAGATGGCTTTTCTCTGCCTCTTGTACCGTGGTGGGATCTCTATTTTATTTTTAAAAGAGGGCCTGATTTTGATTATATTATGTATCAGGTGAAGGAATCTGGCATTTCAAGAGGATTCACAACTGTTATGAAGGTCATGGAGGAAACATTTGGATTGAGTTTTCCGCTTAAGTTAACAGCAAGGGAGTTAGATGTGGAGATTTACAGAGAGGAACCTCTAAGAGGAGTTAAGAGGTACAGTTATGCCCTGAGTACGCTGAGTTCAATGAAGAATAAATTTAGATTTACTCTTTCCTATTCCCTCCTCGCTTTTTTGGATTTTTTTGCAGGAGGTAGTGATTGATTCTTGAAGTGGGAAGATTGAGAACCCTCTTATCTGCCCCTGAAGTGATAACAAGAGATATGGAGGAATATTTTAAAAAATTTATATTTAGCGAAGGAAAATACAGAGGAAAAATAGAGATTACTTCTGAAAGAGGTTCGGGTATAAAAAATTCTGTGGGAGAGTGGCCATTAATCATAAATACAAGAGAAAATGATATTTACCTGAAATCTATGGGTTTTCATGGTTATTTTGATAATAATTTTAATGGAAAGATCTTCTTTGATCCTTCTAATAACATAAGTGTGTTGGAAAATTTTTTTCGCGTTTACTATTCTATATTTCTTCTTAAAAATGGTGGAATGCTCCTTCATTCTGCTGGAGTGGAAGTTGATGGTAAGGGCTTTGTTTTTGTGGGTCAATCAGGAAGTGGCAAAACCACCATATCAAGAGTACTTATGTCTCACGGATTTGTTTATAGTGATGATATTGTAGCTATTAGAAGGGAAGGAGAGATTTTTAATTTGTATTCAACTCCATTCAGAGGAGAAGAGACTCTGTTCCATCGTGAATTCAGGAGTGTTCCTTTAAGAAAGATTTTTTTGCTGAATAAAAGCAGGGAAAAAACTATTCTCAATAAGGTCCATGGCGGTACGGCTGTTGCAAAACTGTTCGCGAACCTTCCTTTTGTAAATTCTATTCCCGGTTTTTATGATTGTGCTCTCAATAATATTTCTGAGCTTTTGAAAGAAGTTGAGGTTTATGATTTTTATTTTAAAATGGGGGATTTTCCATGGGAGATTATAAAATAACTTTGAAGGATGTTTTCAAAAAGAAAAAGGGCGTTGCTTATCGGAAGTTGCTTGATGAAACTGTTTTGATTGACACGACAAGAGGGGAAATCTTTTCTTTTAATGAGACAGCTGGAGTAATATGGGAGCTTCTTGATGGGGAGAGGGATCTCGGGTCCATAGCTGGAGAGATTTCTTCAGAGTATGATGTTGATTCTGATGAAGCTGCAGGTGATGTAGTTGAGTTTATTTCTCAATTGTTAGAGGCTGAGCTTGTGGAGAAGCCTGCATGAAAACTCTCTATAATGTCTCAACAAAGTATGGGATCCCTTCCAGCGTAATTCTTGAAGTTACCTACAGGTGTAATCTTAGATGTATTCATTGCTATGTGGTTGATAGGAAAAAAAAGGAACTTACTATTGATGAATATGAAAAATTGCTCCGTGACTTGAGAGAGCTTGGGACCCTGCTTCTTACTGTCACAGGAGGAGAGCCTTTAATAAGATCAGATATAAAAGAGCTTTTACTTTTAATGTCTGATATGGATTTTGCTATTAGACTTTTTACTGCTGGTTATTATATTGATGAGAATTTTGCAGATTTCCTGAGGACAATAAATCTCCTTGAAGTAGAGATGAGTATTTATGGGAGCAAGCCTGATCTTCATGATTCTATTACCAGAGTCCCTGGTTCTTTTAAAAAATTAACAAATGCAGTGAAATTACTTGTGGAAAGGGGAATAAGGACAAATCTGAAGTTTGTTGCGATGAAACCCAATTATAGGGATGTGCTGAATACAAAGGTTCTCGCAGAGAAAATTGGAGCTGACTTTTACTATGATGTTATAATAACCCCGAGGGATGATTTTTCTTCTGAGCCTCTGCAGTTGAGGCTTTCAAAAGAAGAGATGAGAGAGTTTTACTCAACCATGGGAATAAGCTTTGAATTTTCCCCAAGGAAAGTGGATGACTTTATCTGTAACGCAGGGGTAGGTATCATGGCTATATCCCCATATGGTGAAGTTTTCCCATGTGTTCAGTTGAGAATAAAAGCGGGTAACATAATGGAGAAGGATATAGCTGATATCTGGAATAACGCAGAGATCTTCAAATTCTTAAGGGGAAGAAGATTAAAAGATTACAACTGTGGTAGCTGTCCCCTTGTTGATTTCTGCTTTCCCTGCATAGGGTCTATCTGGCTTGAGAGGAGAACTATGGATGGTTGTACTGAGGGCTTGAAAAATAGAGCAGAAGTTTTGAGGGAGCTTGCGGGTGAAAAATAAGCTTTTTATTCTTGGTTCAGCTTCTCCCAGGAGGAGGGAGTTACTTGAAAAAATAGGACTTGATTTTGAAGTTGTTGTCCCTGAGATTGAAGAGAATCCCCGCGAGGGTGAACCTCCGTGGGAGTTTGTCAAGAGATCAGCTATTGAAAAGTTGGAGACAGTAAAGGGCAAGGTGGCTGGGGAGACTCCTATTTTGACTGCCGATACTGTGGTGTTCCTGGATAAGCAGATCATAGGGAAACCATCCTCCCCGCAGGAGGCAGAGTATTATTTAAGCTTCCTTTCAGGCAAATGGCATACAGTCTATACAGGATATGCCCTATATTGCGGTAAAAAATTTTACAGAAGAAGTGTGAAAAGTAAGGTTAAGATAATGAAATTAGCCCCTGAAATAATAAAATGGTATGTTTCCACAGGTGAGCCACTGGATAAGGCTGGTGCGTATGGAGTTCAGGGTATAGGTGCTTTTTTAGTAGAGACAGTTAGAGGTTCTTATAGTAATGTCGTTGGGTTACCCCTTTCACAGGTGATTAAGGACATGACTAAGTGTGGACTCGTTTATTTTAAATAAAAACTCGTTTTATTTTTCTGAAGCCTTTATTGTAGCTATGTATTTTTTTAATTAGTTGTTTTAAGGTCTAAATTTTAATTTTGTATCTGCATATTTCTTGTGCAAAGTGATAAAAAACTTAATGGAGATAGGGAAGTTTGATGGTTAATAGATAGGTTTTCTACATCTTATTTACATCCAATTGTAGGATAGTTTCTCCCCCTTTTGCATCCTGTTCATCTCTGTGTTATAATTCTTCTTGATGGAAGCAATGAAGAAATGCCCTGTCTGTGGATACAGAAATAGAGGTGGTTTTACAATCTGTCCCCGCTGTGGTTATACGGAAGGTTTTAATTATATAAAGTGGTTTTCAGTGGGTGCAGGGATATTTTTAATTATAACCTTTTTCCTCCCCTGGATTGATATTGGAATAAATTTTTTTACAAATCTTGATATGGTTTTCCACACCGGTAAGATCCCCCTGAGGGTAAAGAATGATATCGGTTTTAATCTCAGATTACTATCGTTTGTTGGTTTGTATGGATTGTGGCTCATTTTTTATCCTTTTGTGAAGGATCAGAGTCATCTTAGAACTATAATTTTCAGAGGTTATGATTTTTCCACTATGGGTTTTTTTGGAAGTTTTTTGCTTCTGTTTTATCTATTAAAATTTAGCAGGTACCTCGCCATCAGTGTTTATCTTCAATTTCTTACTTTTTTATCTATATTGGGAATGGGACTTTATACGCTGTGGAAGATTGACAAAAGAAGAGGGATTGATATTCTTGATACAGAGGAAATTACCAGTAATTCTCTCTGGGCTTCTGTGATTGTTCTAATTATCCTGATATTTAATTACTTGATAATTCCTGGAAAGATCATAGTTGGCCTTAAAAGATTTCCTGAGTTCCGAAGGCACTGATTTTTTATTCTTGACTTTCTTTAAGTTTGAAATTCTCCGTAGAAAAAAGAGAGGGGCCAAGCACAGGTTGCTCAGCCCCTTAACCAGGGAGGGTATTGGCTAAATTAGCGTGTATTCCTCTCTACCTATTACAACTTCTGCAATCTTGTCTTTAATAGAGGCGAGGTCCAGAGGCCAGTACCACCAGAGTTTATTGATCATATTAAGATACATCTGGGTTTCTTTTTCATCTCCCTGAGCGGTATCTACCAGCACCTGTCTTGCCCTTGCAATTACCTGTTGGAATGCTTCATAGGCATAGACTTTGGTCATTGCCAGCGGCATGAATGATTTATCCTCTCCATTTTTTTCTATATACTGGAGGGCCCTCGCTACCGAAGAGTCCATCCCATAAATGGCAATCATGATATCTGCCAGATTTTCCATTACATATTGCTGATTCCTGAGTTCTCCACCAAATTTCTGAACCGCAGCACCAGCGGCGAGGAAAAAGGCTTTCTTTGCAAGTTCTGTAGCTGTGATTTCGTATCCGAGTGGTCCAGATTCCGGAGATTTTGTTATATCCCCCTGAAGTTCCTTAAAGGTTGCCTGAACGGGGGTCATAAGATCAAGCTCCTTCCTCTGGTATCTTCTGAGAAGAGCACCTGGCAGCAGTAATCTATTGATCTCATTGGTTCCTTCAAAAATTCTGCTTATTCTGGCATCTCTGTACTGTCTTGCTACTTCATATTCTTCTATAAATCCATAACCACCATGGATCTGAACGGCGTGATCAACCGCCATCCCCTGAATTTCGGAACCAAAAACCTTCATAATTGATGCCTCTATCTGGTAATCCTCATAGACCTGGACTGCCTTCCTGTCATACTCCTCAGTGCCCTTTTCAAATTGTTCCATAAAAGAGTCATAAAGGCCAGAGAGTCGGTATGACATTGATTCAAGCACATAAGCGCCTACTGCCATATCTGCGAATTTTTTTCTTATCATGCCAAAAGTGGAAATTGGAACACCGAACTGTTTTCTCTGATTAGCGTATTCAGCAGCTACTTTGAAAACTCTTTTGGTTACTCCGAGACCAGCTATGCCCAATTTGAATCTTCCCACATCAAGAATATTTAAAGCTGATTTGTGTCCCCTCCCGATCTCCCCCAAAACATTTTCCACAGGAACTTTAACATCTTCAAGTATCAGGGGTCTTGTGGAGGAGCCTCTGATTCCCATTTTGTTTTCTTCTGCACCAGATTTTATTCCGAAGTCTCTCTCTACTATGAATGCTGTAAATTTTTCGCCATCAACCTGCGCATAGACTATAAATACATCGGCAAAACCTGTGTTTGTGATAAACTGTTTTTCTCCGTTGAGAATATAGTATTTTCCATCTTCAGAAAGTACTGCTTTAGTTTTGGCTCTTAGTGCATCTGAGCCATAGCCGGTTTCTGTGAGAGCGTAGGATGCGATCCACTCACCTGTGGCGAGTTTTGGAAGATATTTGATTTTTTGTTCTTTTGTCCCGAAATGAACTATTGGAAGAGTCCCGATTCCTGTGTGTGCCATAAGAGTTGTGGCAAAGGATTGTATTGAAGCAATTTTTTCTGAAACAAGCATTGATGTAGTTTTATCAAGGCCAAGCCCCCCATATTCTTCCGGGATATCAATCATAAGTAATCCCAGTTCTCCAGCTTTCCTCAGGAGTTTTGGTTCAAGTTCTAATTTTTTCTCCTCGTCCTCAATTTCATCCCAGATAGGCCTTACTTCTTTTTCAAGAAAATCCTCTGCTGTTTTTCCGATAGCTTTCTGTTCTTCGTTAAGATCTTCAACCGTAAAAATTTTGCTGGAACCAACCTTCTCAAGGAGCCAGGCAGCACCTTTTTTTGCTTCACTCATTCTAACCTCCTTAATTTTTGTTTGAAAATGGTCGGGGTGAGAGGATTTGAACCTCCGACACCCGCGTCCCGAACGCGGTGCTCTGCCATACTGAGCTACACCCCGACTTTCTTCTACTAAATTATATATTCAGAACCATTTAAGTCAAATCTTTGAGATAGAAAGCTTTTATAGTTACTTTTATTTAAAAAATTGACACCCTTAGGCTATATTATATAATGAATAGTAAAATCTCTTATCCTATAAACAGGAGGTTATAGAAATGGCGAAAATCGCAATCAATGGTTTTGGAAGAATTGGGAGAAGTTTTTTCAGGGCATCCTATAATATTCCTGATTTTGAAATTGTGGCAATAAATGATATCACGGATCCTGTCACTCTGGCCCATCTTTTAAAGTACGATTCAGTGCATGGGATTTTTGAAGCAGAGGTTGAGGCAGGCAAGGATTACATTGTGGTAGATGGGAAGAAAATTAAAATATACGCGGAGAGAAATCCTGAGGATCTTCCATGGAAAGAACTTGGAGTTGAAATTGTTGTAGAGAGCACAGGACTCTTCAGATCCAAAGAAAAAGCTTCAAAACATCTTAAAGCAGGAGCAAAGAGAGTCGTTATAAGTGCACCGGCGGATGATCCTGATATTACGGTGGTTATGGGAGTTAATAATCAGCTTCTTGATGCTGATAAACACTTTATTATCTCCAATGCTTCCTGCACTACCAATTCTCTTGCACCAATGGTAAAAGTCCTGCACGATAAGTTTGGGATTGTGCATGGTTTTATGACCACCGTTCATTCCTACACAAACGATCAGCGTTTGCTTGATCTCCCTCACAAGGATCTGAGAAGGGCAAGGGCTGCTGCTCAGAACATAATTCCCACCACGACTGGTGCGGCTAAGGCTACCGGGCTGGTGATCCCGGAGATGCAAGGTAAATTACATGGTATCTCCATAAGAGTTCCTACAGCCAATGTTTCAATAACAGATCTTACTGTGGAACTTTCCAGGTCGGTTACCGTTGATGAGATAAATGCTGCGATGAAAGAGGCATCTCAAACCTATTTGAAGGGAATAATGAGATACTGTGAGAAGCCTCTTGTGAGCCACGATTTTAATGGTGATCCCCATTCTGTGATTTTTGATTCTCTGCAGACTATGGTTATTGATAACACACTTGCCAAGGTTATGGGCTGGTATGATAATGAATGGGGATATTCCAACAGACTTAAAGATTTGATTATTTATCTTCTGAAGCTCTAAAAATGGAGGGACCGGATGAGATATGTGGATGATCTTGATCTAAAGGGTGCGAGGGTTTTTTTGCGGGTAGATTACAATGTACCTGTTGAGAATGGTAAGGTTGTAGATGATACCAGGATTAGAGCGAGTCTGGAGACAATGAATTATCTCCTTGAGAATAGGGCTAAAATCATCGCTGCTTCCCATTTGGATCGTCCCCAAGGAAAGGTGGTTCCTGAGTTGTCTCTTTGGCCGGTAGCAGAAAGATTACAGGAGCTTTTGCCCGAAGTTAGGGTAAAATTTGTTGGAGAGATGATCGGTGAGGATGTAAAAAAGGAAGTTGATAAGCTCAAAAATGGAGAAATCCTTCTTCTGGAGAATCTCAGGTTTAATCCTGGTGAAGAGAAGAACGATTCACATTTCTCGGAGGAACTTGCATCTCTTGCTGAATTTTATGTGAATGATGCTTTTGGGACCCTGCATCGTGCCCATGCCTCTGTTGTGGGTGTTCCTCAGCTTTTTCCTCCAGCAAAAAGAGCGGCTGGTTTTCTCATAAAAAGGGAGATCACCTACCTAAGAGACGCAGTTAAGTTTCCACGCAGGCCTTTTGTATTGGTTTTGGGTGGTGCAAAGGTTAGTGACAAGATACCCGTTATCTCCAACCTTCTTAACAAAATTGACAGTCTCCTTATTGGTGGTGCTATGGCTTATACCTTTATGTGGATTAAAAATATTGCTGTTGGAAAAAGCAGGGTGGAGCTGGATAAAACTTCTGTGGCGAGAGAGATTCTCAGAAAAATACGGGAAAAGGGTATAAACTTTGAGCTACCTCTGGATCATTATGGGGCAAGAGAGTTTT
>JALTID010000170.1 GCA_027004335.1 bacterium | reverse complement strand
AATTGATGGCTCAATTGCGTAAGGACACAGAGAGCGCTATTAAAAAAGCAAACGAGGAAAAGAAATAGATTATTTATTGTAAGATTTTGCAAAATAGTTGAGTTTTATTAAAAACTTGACTATTTTTTAAAAACGACTACAATTTTTTAAGCAAGAACATGTGGAACCATTCAAAGAACTAGATAAGGTTGGAGAATTTAGTGTTGAATTCATGCTTGTGGTTACTGAGTTAATGGCTATTCAAGAAAAGACAAACTATCCGAGGGGTTCCCTGACCGAAAGCTTGTATAGAGACTTTGACACTAAAGATAGATTTTCAGTGATTCAGAAGGCCGTTTTGAAAAGGTTGAGTTGATAAGTGATCAGAAAAGACCATTTCTTCTCCCAAGAAAGAACATACGCTTGCGGTGCTTCACACCTTCGCCCAAATCATCACCTATCGGTTCAGGCCCAGCTACCAGCAGCACTTAGACTCCTTTTCTCCCCACTCCACCCCCACCTTTATACCTCTCACGGAACTCACCACTTCTATGTTACAATTCCCTCCACCCAATCTAAGCTCTCCGCAAAGGCATATCCCGGGCTAACTTTCAAAACTCCTAAAACCTCTCTCCCCACCTAAGGTCTTAGGATCCATAAAACATCAAGCATCCCTTACACTTAAGACAACTATACAAGGCTTTAAACGATATATACTTATCTAATCAAGACAAGAAAATGTACTACCTAGCACTAACATATTGACTCCATGAAAGAAGCTTTTTAAGCTCATGGTATTAGTTATGGCTCGTATTAACAGAGATTAAATCTTCTTTTTTAGCGACTTTCAAAAGCTGTAGCAATTTTTTGAGCGGACATTTTTGTCCGATCAAAAGCCGATAGGCCATTATAAAATAAGTATGTTACATAAGCCTTTAATCTTACAAGAAAATGAATTGGGGCATAAAGAAGGCAATAGGACATGATCATAGTAGCCTTTTTTGCGGCCATGCAAATGTAGCGGGCGCCCGATATTGGGGCAGATATGCATTTTAATATAGGGCAGACACACAGGACTGCCCTTACAGAATATTTCCTGAATGGGGGCATGGGCGAATGATTATTTGCCCACATGCGTGTAGGATGTGCAAAAATTACATTAACCCGTAGGGGCAGAAAATCTTCTGCCCCTACATTTTTACATGTAAATTCAAATAGATACATTAGAACAAATTGAATTTATAGAACTACACAAATTTTGAGATATACCTACAAAAATCCTCTGCCTATTTTCTAATTGGTAACTAAAGGGGGGGATCAGCATGTGTCCCCATCTATGCACAGAAAAAGTTCACAATTTGAAATTTATCCCTCTTTCCTATACAATTTTATGAGAAGCAGCAGGAGGGGAAATTATGCCCCGGGATAGAAAGATTACCCTGGAAGAAGCAAAAAAGGAAATTGAGAAACTCAGAGAAGAGATCAGATATCACGATTACAGGTACTATGTATTGAGTGATCCTGTGATCTCTGACGCTGAGTATGATAGGCTCTTCCGGCGACTTCAGGAATTAGAAGAGATGTTCCCTGAACTGATAACTCCCGATTCTCCTACCCAGAGAGTTGGAGGTGCCCCCCTTCCTGAATTTAAAAAGGTGAAACACAGAGTACCCATGCTTAGTATTCAGGATGCCTTCAACGATGAAGAGATCAGAGAATTTGATAGAAGAGTAAAAAGGCAACTTGGACTCCCCATGGATATTGATATTGAGTACACCATTGAACCTAAAATGGATGGATTAGCGGGATCTTTGATATATGAAAGAGGCAAATTCGTGTTAGGTGCAACCCGCGGAGATGGAGTAGAGGGTGAAGATGTTACAGCAAACCTGAAAACAATAAAAACCATTCCTTTAAAACTGGTGGAAAGTGAGATCCCTGCCCCTGAATATCTTGACGCAAGGGGCGAAGTATTTATGACAAGAGACGAATTTGAAAAACTCAACAGAAGACAGGAAGAAGTGATGGGGAAAATTTTTTCCAATCCTCGAAACGCTGCTGCAGGATCATTGAGGCAGCTTGATCCAAGAATAACTGCAGAGAGAAAACTTGATATTTACTTTTACGGAATCGGTGAAATAAGAGGCGGTCCAGAATTGAAGTCACAATGGGAAATTCTTCAGATATTACCCAGATGGGGATTAAAGGTTAACCCTCTTGCCAGAAAATGCAGAAACATTGAAGAGGCAATAGAGGCACATAGGGAGATTCTTGAACAGAGAGAAAACCTTCCCTATGATGCAGATGGTACCGTCATAAAAGTCAATGATCTTGAATACTGGGCAAAATTAGGCACCACAACCAGGACCCCGAGATATATGATTGCATACAAATTCCCCGCTCAGGAAGCAATAACAAGAATAGTGGATATTGAGGTCAGCGTAGGAAAAACCGGCATTGTAACTCCAGTAGCCATCCTTGAGCCCGTTGATGTTGGAGGAGCAATTGTTTCAAGGGCATCTCTTCACAATGAAGATGAAATAAAAAGAAAGGATGTGAGAATAGGAGACTGGGTGGTTGTAAGAAGAGCTGGTGAAGTAATACCGGAAGTGGTTAAACCCATCCCGGAAAGAAGAACTGGTGAAGAAAAAATATTTAAAATGCCAGATAAATGTCCCGCCTGCGGGACTCCATTAATAAAAGAAGGGGCATACTGGATATGCACCAATGCATCATGTCCCGCTCAGATAAGGGAGCATATAAAGCATTTCGTTTCAAGAAGAGCTTTTAATATCATGGGACTGGGTGAAAAAGTGGTAGATCTCTTTATAGAAAGAGGACTCATCAAGGATATCGCAGATATTTTTTATTTAAAATATGAAGATATAGTTAATCTTCCCGGTTTTGCAGATAAATCAGCTAAAAACCTTATTGAAGCAATAGATAATACCAGG
>JALTID010000169.1 GCA_027004335.1 bacterium | reverse complement strand
CACAAAAAGTAGTAGTGGAAGTTAAACCAGTAGTTCCAGCCCCTGTAACAAAAACTGTAAAACCAAAACCTAAGCCAAAGCCAAGGCCTAAACCAAAGAAGAGGAGAAGGGTAATAACAAGACCAGCAGGTTTAATAGATTTTACTTATACAACGGGACCAACTTTCACACATCTGGAATTTGTTTTTAATCGGCCATATAAGAAGTTTATTCCATCTCCTCTTGAAAACGCATTAAATATATATGTACCTCACGCATACAATGATACGGGGCAGGAGCAGTATTTCCTTCGCTCCTCCCTGGTCCAGAGTGTGGTTGTTACAAAAACTGAAAATACCTTGACACTTACAATCTACCCTTCCACTCCATCTCTACCATACTACGAATTTGATAAAGAAAAAGATAGAATAATCATAAACTTTTACAAAAGTAAATGAAAGTTGCAAAATTCTGGGAAAAGCGTCCCAACAACAAAGTCAAATGCACTCTCTGTCCGCATAACTGCATTATACGAGATGGCAGAGCAGGTATATGTGGCGTGAGAGTTAATAGGGGTGGAATTCTCTACACCCTTGTGTACGATAAAATTATTGCTGCCAATGTGGACCCAATAGAGAAAAAACCCCTCTTTCATGTACTTCCAGGGTCTTCCATTTTTTCAATAGCTACTGTGGGTTGCAATATGAGATGTAAAAATTGCCAGAACTATTCAATTTCACAGTATCCAATTCTCCATAATGGCGAAGTGACCGGTGACTATGTTACCCCTAAAATGGTGGTTGAAGCTGCAATACGATATAGATGCAAGAGCATAGCTTACACATATACGGAACCCACTATCTTCTATGAACTTGCATATGACACTGCAAAAATAGCACATGAAAAGGGCCTGAGAAATTTTTTTATCACAAATGGTTATATAAACAGAAAGCCACTAAAAGAGGTCCTCCCCTATCTTGACGGGGCAAATATTGATCTTAAAAGTTTCAGAGATGCAACCTACAGAAGGGTGGTAACTGCAAGACTTTCGCCAGTTCTTGAGACAATAAAATTTTTACATGAAAACGGGAAATGGGTAGAGGTCACCACGCTTCTGATTCCAGGGATCAACGACAGCGAAGAAGAGTTAAGAGATATAGCAAGGTTCATAAAAGGTATATCCCCTGACATACCATGGCATATAAGCGCTTTTTACCCCGCATACAAAATGCAACATGTACCTCCTACACCTCCAGAATCAATAAGAAGGGCAAGAGAAGTAGGTCTTGAAGAAGGACTCAAGTTTGTATATTCCGGGAATCTATGGGGAGATGAGGGTGAAAACACATACTGCCCTGGATGTGGGAGGGTGGTAATAGGCAGGGTGGGTTACAAAATAACAGAATTAAACATAGTAGATGGGAAATGTAAATTTTGTGGAACCCCCATACCAGGAATTTTTGAATAGATGTACAGAACATCCCCTCTTCTCCAAAAGCTTCTGAAAGAAGGTAAAAATAGAGGGGTTTTCCCGGCTGCAGCAGCATCTGTAATAACCCCGGATAAGATCCACCTTGCCACCGTAAATTCTGATTATCCACCGCTGACGATAACAAAAGAAACACTCTTTGATCTGGCATCACTGACAAAGCCATTAGTCATTGCGACCCTTCTTTTTCAGATGATCGAAAAAGGAAAAATTTCCTTTCATACCAAACTCGGGGAACTTTATCCCCGATCCTCTAATTCGCAATGGGGAGAAATTCCTCTGATAAACTACCTCAATCACTCCTCAGGACTTATAGGCTATAAATTTCTTTTCCTCTCCTTTATTAAAAAGGGGAGAAATTTAGAGCAATCACCAGATAGCGGGGAAAGGCTTATTGATTTTATTTTAAAAGAAAATCCTGCTTACCCCCAGGGCAAAAAATCAGAATACAGTGATTTCGGGTATATTCTTCTCGGGAAAGCCATTGAAACTTTCACGAGAAAGAACTTACAGGAAATAATCTCTGCTTCAGAAATATGGGGAAATTTAAAATACAATCCTCCTTTAATAGAAAGAAGAAATATTCCTCCTGCTGAAATTCTCTCCTACCGTGGAGGAACAATCCAGGGCGAGGTACATGATGAACACGCTTTCTTAATGGGTGGGATTTCCGGTCATGCAGGTCTCTTTGGTTCTCTTAAAGGTGTCTCAGATTTTGTGCAGAAGATGATAAAAAGTTTTGAATCAGATACCATAATCTCAACTTCACTTTTTAAAGAAATACTTAAAATGAAAATTCCTGATTTCACATGGCTGCCCGGATGGGACACACCTTCAAAACCAATCTCACAGGGAGGGAGAAAAATAGGAGGAGCAATAGGACATCTGGGATACACTGGATGTTCCATCTGGATCGAACTGGAAAAAAGAAGAGGTGTGGTACTTCTGAGCAACAGGACATTTCCCAGCAGGTTCAATCAAAAGATAAAAAAATTCAGGCCCTATTTTCACGATGAAATCTGGGAGAAGAAGTGGTAATATAATTTAATTCAAGAAGGAGGAAAATCATGCTCTCAAGAATACCTTTTGAGTGGGAAAAAGTTAAAGACTCTGGGGACAAAGAACTCGTTAGAATCGGGCTTATTGCGGAACTTGATGCGATTAATCTTTATGAACAACTTGCAGGATTTGCACATGATAAGCTCGTAAAAAAAGTTTTTCTTGATATTGCAGGAGAAGAAAAAGAACATGTGGGAGAATTTTTAGAACTTCTCAAGAGACTGGACAAAGAACAGATAGACGCACTTGAAGAAGGCGCAGAAGAAGTTAGAGAAATGGAATAATAACTACCTTCTTCTTCTCTTTGAACTGCTGGGGATCCCCAACTGCTGCCTGTACTTTGCCACAGTTCTACGGGCAATCTGATAGCCCCTTTTTTGTAAAATAGTGGCTATCTGATCATCACTTAAAGGAGATGAGGGTGCTTCATTGTTTATTAACTCTTTAATTACCTCAAGGACTTTATTCACAAGGACTTTCTCTTCATAAGCCATACCAGTTTTCTTCAATCCTCTAGGGAAAAACTCTTTATAACTCATTAAGCCATATGGAGTTGCAAGATATTTATCCTTTATAGCCCTGCTTACGACTGAAGTATCTGCTTCAACTCTGGATGCAACATCATTAAGGGTCAGGGAAACCATCTTTAATTTATCACCCGTGAGAAAAAATTCTTTCTGTGCTTCTACTATCGCCTCTGTTACTCTTTCAAGAATACTCTCTGCATAACCTGCCATTTTGAGAAGTGATTGAGCCCTCCCATAAAGTTCCTTAATATGATCTTTTTTCTCCTCCGGGATATTATCCCAATTTTTCTTTATCTCTTTCCACAGCTTCTCATTTACTCTGACTTTTCTGCCATACTTTGCAAAATAAGTTATGTCAAGATCAACATATTTCTTTTTCTCCCCATGAACTACTTTAGAATATTCAACTTTCTTCACCTCAGCAATTGGAACAATTATGTTCCTGTCCATCCCGGAAACAGTACTTCTAACAGAAATAGACCTGAATGATGAACCAGGATAGGGGTTAAGCTTTCGCAGCACATCAAGAGATTTTTCCACTTCATTATGAGAAATCCCCGCAACAGAAGCGATTCTATCATACTCTTTTTTCTCTATAAGGAAAGAAAGCTCTTCTTCAGAAAATTGCTCAAGGATAACTTTGGCCCCATCTACTCTCGGCTTATCGTCCATCTGATTTAATTGAATTAAAAGAGACTCCTTCAAACTTCTTGCACCTACTCCTGGCGGGTCAAAACTCTGAATTATTTTCAATACTTCTTCAATTTCTTCAGGAGTAACCGGAGGAGAAATTCCACTTTCCTCAGGACTTCCAAGAACTTCTTTAAGTTCCTGCCATGGATTTGCATCAATCCTATTTTTCACCTGTTTATTTTTTCCCTGAACAAGATCAGTATAAGAAATTATTTTTTCTATCTTCTTATCAAGTATATAACCTGCACTATCCATACTTGTAATTATCCATATCCCTATCTCCTTCTTCCTCTTATCATCTACCGCCAATTCTAATTGCTGAAGTAGATGCTCCTGGAGAGTCATTTCAAGATTGATATTTGAAAGAAAATCAAACTCTTCTTTATCCTCAGAAGAAGTATAAAATGAGCCATCTCTTTTAGTCCTGTCAATATTTCTCAATAATTCCTCAATATCTTCTTTTCTCAATTTCTCCGATTCAACTTTGTTCTCCCCATCAGAAGGCTGGAGGAAAACATTCTCCTCTGCATAAGAAGCAATAAAATCATCAACAAAGGGGAGAGGAAGAGCGAGAATCTGAGAGGTTATAATCTGCTGTGTAGTTAAAGTAAGATTTTGTTTTAATTGAAGGCTCTGAACTTGTCTTAATGTTGTTCCTATTTTATAATCATTCATCATTAAAATTATACCACAATATACATTTCAAACAAAGAATCCGATGTCAGAGTCTTCATAACTGGTGTTTGGCACATTTTTTGTTTTTATTGAATACGAGCAAGAAGGAGGTGAACAATGAAAAAAATAATTGGCATAATCGCAACAGTTGCGCTTCTACTTATTGTTAGTTGCGCACAGAAACAGGTAAACAAATCCTCATCAGAGGATCCAGCTATCTCACTTTCACAATCAGTTAATGATGTATCATCTCAATTAGCCGATTTTGATGAAATGAGCGGAAACAATCTGGCAAGTTTAGCAGATACCCAGTCCAATCTCCAGCTTCCCTCTTCAAATGGCATCTTTGCACCCCTGAGCAATAACATACCGAGGTTAACCTGTAAGCCTGCCTACGGGGAAGCCGGTACCCACGAATGTACATACACCCATACAGAGTTCCCACCGGATTCTCCCATCAAAGAAATAAAGGTAACATTTGAGATTGATTTCGGGGCTTACAACACACCGGATGACGACATAATCTACTCTTTTGAAGAAAATGTAACTTACAACGATGGGGCTACAAGCGTGGTAACTCTTATAGAGGATCCAGCATATCCGGGAGATAAAAATCTTCTCACAGGCTGGGTAATCTACAATGAAACAAAATACTTCCCTGAAGAGGATGAAAGAAATTATCAGGTTACTAAAGCTTATGTAAATCAAGGAGAAGATCGTTATAATGTTTCTGACAATCTAATTAGAGAAGCTGTCTCAAAACTTTACTTTAAAAATGGAGGTTATGCATTTTACTCTATTACAGCAACACCTCCAACAAAAAATGGGTTCGTCTCTGGAAAAGTAGAGGTGAAGACTCTATCACACTGGGGAAACCCTGATATTGATCTTAAAGATTACACAGAGGTAGTTACACTCACCACTGATCTGCCAGATGGAGAGAAATATATTCCCGTAGAGAGTGCAAGGTATTCAGAAGTAGAAGCTTACAAGGTAATAACCTTCAAAGACGGCTCTGTTGCAACAGAAATATGGCACAAATCTGATAATAAGGTGGAATTTCAAAAAGAGGGCAGAAAAGGAGTAACTGCATCAGGATATTTAGCTGTAACAGATGGGACCTTCAAAGCAAACTACTCATTCCCCGATTCCTCTCCTGTTGTCTCTATAAGAGTTGAAGGCCAGATGGCAAAATTTAATGGTGGACATGGGTACATCAAGAGAGTTGTCACCTTCAGAGATGGTACAGTAAGAACATTTACAGCAACCATAATCCTTGATATGGAAAAACATGTCAGAACCCTCAATTTTGAAAGAAGTGATGGATGGAAAGGGATTCTAATCCAGCATTGGTCAAGGTTCCAGTTCGTAACTAGTGGTTCTGCAACAAACAGAGAAAAGGGGATCAGTGTCAAATTCGTGCTAACCATCTTTATTGATAAATCCGCTAAACTGGAGTACCAGAAGGATATCCTGTCTACACCTGAGAATCCAGATGAAGAAGGTGTAATCTATTTCTACCCTGACAAAAGTGCCAGAGGAAGAATAACCAGTCATAGAAATGGTAAAAATACAGGAGTAATGTTCAAGATTACCCCCGACAGGCAATTCAAGATCATTGCCAGTGGCGGACCGAGAAAATAGACTGAAATTTTATCTCCTTCTCGCGCCCAGAGGGTGGAGACCCTCCACCCCTCCTTTTTCAAACAATCATCTTAAACTTTTTAAGCCACAACTCTACAAGGATGATCTTCCAGATATATTCAGGAGCATCTGATTTATCCTCAATAATTTTATTTGCTGCCTCTTTAATTTTTTCATGGTTCCAGAAGAGATGCTGCTGGAACTCCCTGTCGTTTGTAATTTCCGTTAGAATTTCCTTCCCTTTCTCTGTCTTGAGAAGTTCTTTATCAGGAGCTTCAAACCCCACTTTATCGGACCTTAGTCTTATTTCCTCAGGAATTATGCCTTTCATACTCTTCCTCAAAATTTTCTTGGTTACCCCCCCGAATAGAATTTCTTCCGGTGGAAGAGAAAGAATAAGCTCTGCCAATCTATGATCCACAAAAGGTACTCTGCTCTCTACCGCCCATCTCATAGAATTTCTATCCTCAAATCTCAAGAGTACTGGAAGTGAACTTACCGTTTCCGCATAGAGGCTTATCTCTTTAAAACTTTTTTTCCTCCACTTTAGAGGGGGAAGAAAATCAATGTGAGAATCTATAAAGTCACCACTTAGAAAAGGTGTTTCATTCCTTGTATAAACACTAAAAAGTAACTTTTGTGGAAAGAGAGTTACCGGGAAACCTCTCAGTGATCTCAGTGAATTGTGAATTTTCTTAAAAGAATTCAGCTCCTTTATGAATTTTAAAAAATCACCTTTTAAAAGAAGTTCCTTCAAGTAGTAACTGTAGAGCCAGAAATATCCTCCTAAAAGCTCGTCACTTCCCTGACCATCAAGCAACACTTTGGCACCATCTTCGTGAGCAAGTTTCATCACCCTGTACTGACCATAAATTGATAATGTGGGAAAAGGCTCCTCCTGAGTGGCAATAAGATCATCAAGATCCCGCAGGATGTCAGGGATCCCGAAGGTGGTGGTTTTTCTTTTAACTCTGCACTGTTTCTCCACCTCTTCCTGAAATCTGCTTTCATCCTTTGCGTACCCCGGAAAGACAAGAGAATAGGCAGGGATCTCCCTCTTATCATCAAAATAGCGCATGGTACAAACTATTGAGGTACTATCAAGACCTCCACTCAAACATGAACCCACTTTAACATCAGCGATGAGCCTCTTACTTACTGCATCTTTAAAAATTTCAAAAAAATCCTCTTCCGGGTTTTTGCCCGAATAAGATCTTATATTCTCTTCCAATCTGTAATACCTTTCTACTGATAATTCTCCTGAAGTAACATCATAGATTGCGTTTGAGCCCGCTGTTAATCTTTTTACTCCAGCGAAAAAAGTTCTATCATCCCAGTCTGAAATCCCCAGAAATAAATAATTAAAAAGTGTCCTTTCATCCACTCTTCTCGTGACAAAATCATGAACAAGAATCCCTTTGATCTCAGAACTGAAAATAAATTTTCCCCTCTCTTTAAAATAGTAAAGTGGCTTGATACCGAATCTATCCCTGCTCAGAAAAATTTTTCTTTCTTTTTTATCATATATTGCAAAGGCCCACATACCGTTAAAAAATTTCACACACTCATTTCCCCATCTAATATAAGACTTAAGAACCACCTCAGTATCAGAAGTGGAAAAAAAATTGAATCCTCTTTTTACAAGCTCTTTCTTTATTTCGTGGAAATTGTAAATTTCTCCATTATAAACAATCACATACCTTCCGCTTTCATCCATCATGGGCTGATGAGCTTTTTCAGAAAGATCAATTATTGAAAGCCTCTGATGCCCCAGAGAAACATTTTTATCTACATAAGTTCCTGAATCATCAGGGCCTCTGTGGAAAACTGCCCGATTCATCTCTTCAATTTTTCCAGGATCTCTCCAGTTAAATCCATTTATTCCACACATCTACTTCCTCACTCTTAGCAGATACTTCCACTGCTTTTGCCAGTAGTGTAAAAATTTTCCTTTATTATACATCACATTAATCAGTATGTCAGGCTGATTCCTCAACCAGGCAAAATCCTGTCAGTGGTCCAGAGAGGAAAAAATTATTACAATTCCTTTTCTAATTTTTCAATAACAGGTTTTATCACAGGTATCTCTTCTCTTATAACCTGCCAGACTATTGAAAGATCAACTCCATGGTATTCATGAATTAATTTGTCTCTCATACCTGCCATATATCTCCATGGAATATCAGAATATTTATCTTTAATTTCTACTGGAATCTTTTTGGCCGCTTCACCTATAAATTCAAGACTCCTGATTACTGCATTTTGTGTTTTTTTATCCATTAAAAACTCATCAAAACTCATATTACCTATAAATTCATATATTTCTTCGATTGACTGTAAAAGGTCCATTAAATAATCTTATAAGTCCTCGTCATATTCTGACAACTTCTTTTAGTATATTTTTCCCAATATGTGGTTTTAAAGCTTTTTTGGAAACAATATCTACTTTTATTTCCAGAAGGTCACTTAAGTATTCTTCAAGTTCAAGAAATTTAAAAAAACCAATAGGCTTTTCAAATTCAACAAGAATATCAATATCGCTGTTCTCTCCTGCCTCTCCACGGGCATAAGAACCAAATATCCCTATTTTACTCACATAGTATTTCTTTTTCAATTCTTCGCCTTTCTTCAACAATCATCTTACCAACACTTTTCCCCATCTAAAAT
>JALTID010000168.1:381-2967 GCA_027004335.1 bacterium | reverse complement strand
ATGTTAAAGGATCCGAGAATTGCTGAAAAACTTCTTTCTAATCCCAGTCTCTCACTTGTTGCAAGAAACAGAGTAGAAGAATTCTTTACAAGAAATTTTGCAGCCAAAGTACTACTTGAGGCAGGAGTAGCAAGTGAAGAAGAGATCAAGGAAAAAATTACCACCATCCCCAGGGAGGTTATTTCAGAAGAACAAGAAGTAAGAGAAACGAAAGAGTCTGAACTTGATGAAATTTTTTCAAAAATTAAGCATGAAGCAGAAGAATCGCAGGAAGAAGAGATTAAAATAGAAATCCCGGAAGATCTTATCATAGAAAAGGAGGAGGAGGGGGAAGAAAGTAAGGAGAAGGAGCTTGATAGTCTTTACAAGCAGATAAATAAAATGAGTGTAGCAGAAAAAATAAAGCTAGCCCTACTGGGTAACAAAGAGGCAAGAGATATCCTAATTAAGGATTCAAATAAAATAGTGGTTCTTTCAGTTCTGCAGAGTCCTAAAATCACAATGCAGGAGGTAAGATCACTTGCACAATCAAAAAATGTAAGAGATGAAGTAATCAAGACAATTGCAAAGAACAGGCAATGGCTAAAGGACTACCAGGTGCGTTTTGCTCTTGCTACCAATCCCAAAACGCCCCCAAGTATGGCGCTAAGATTTTTGAACACTCTTAAAGAAAACGATATAAGAAAGGTCGCAAAAGATAAAAATGTTTCAGGTTTCGTTGCAAGAGCTGCCAAGAGAATAATCAATGTTCATGAAATGAGGCGAAAATAAGAGGAAGCCACTGTGACAATAATAAACTATGAGGCACGGGTAATTACAGCAAAGATTGTTTACTATGGGCCAGGACTCTCAGGGAAAACAACCAACCTTAAGGTTATCTATTCCAAAATAAAACCTGAGAATAGAGGGAAGCTTATTACTCTTGCTACCCAGACAGACCGTACTCTTTTTTTTGATTTCCTTCCAGTTGATTTTGGAGAAATAAAGGGATACAAGACAAAATTTCAAATTTACACTGTGCCCGGGCAGGTTTTTTATAATTCTACGAGGAAACTTCTACTTAAGGGCGCTGATGGAATAATATTCGTTGCTGATTCCTCACCTTCCATGCTTGATGAAAATAGGGAAAGCCTCAAGAATCTTGAAGAAAACTTAAAATCTTATAATGTAAAAATTACAGATATACCAATTGTTATGCAGTACAACAAAAGAGACCTTTCCGATGCTATTTCAATTGAAGCTTTGGAAAAAGAGTTGAATCCAGGAAAATTACCCTACTTTGAAGCAATTGCCATCAATGGTACAAGCGTTCTTGAAACACTATCAGCAATAATAAAAATGGTAATTCATAGAATCAAAGCTTCTCCCGACATTCTTGCAAATGAGACTCCTCTTGAAGTAGCAAAAGCCTCAATAGAAAAAACTGAATCTCCTGAGAATAAGGAAAATACAGGGGAAAAGCTTAAAAAATCTTTTTCTCTCTCAGATGGAGGAAAACTTAAGATTAAAGAGGAAGAGCTTGAGGAAATTACAAAATCTACTGATGAATTAGCAGGTGAATTAGAAGAGTTAGAAGAAGAACTTGAAGTAGAGCTTGAGAAAGAGCCTGATGAACAAACATCAGTAGATGAGATCGTACCTGAAAAAGATATTGACAAGACCTTAATGGAAGTGGAAAAATTACTTGCAGAGGAAAACAATGAAGAAACCGCAGACAATTTTCAAATTATTGAAGCACTCCCAACTATTGAAAATAATCTACTTACCATACCGATTAAGTTAAAAAAAGGAAAAGAAATCATTAACCTTAATGTAAGAGTGGAAATAAAAAATGAAAGTAGCAGTGGTGACAATCAGTGACAGATCATACAGAAAGGAAAGAAAGGATCTTTCAGGACCCGCAATTATTGAAATCATAAAAAAAGAGCTGGAGTCAGGAGAAATTGGATATCGTGTTATTCCAGATGAAAAAAGTTATATTATAAGGTCTCTCAGATATTATTGTAACCTTGGATATGATTTGATTATTACCACAGGAGGAACTGGAGTAACCACAAGGGATGTAACTCCTGAGGCAACTCTTGAAGTTATAAACAGGCGATTACCTGGGTTTGAAGAAATTATGAGAATAAAGGGCTTTGATAAAACTCCAAATGCTATTATTTCTCGTGGAGTAACAGGTATATGTGGTAAGACCTTGATAGTAAATCTTCCTGGAAGTCCGCAGGGTGCAACAGAAAATCTTCAGGTCATTCTACCAGCGATCCCTCATACTGTAGAAAAAATTCACGATGAACCTTCTGAACCCTGATTAGAAGATCTTTTCTTTTTTTCCCCCCTCATCATATATATTGAAGCCACCCCACAAAATACAATTCCACCGAGAAAAAATGATATCACAATTAATTGCCATGTTTTAATTGTAACGGCAGTTACAAGAAAATCTACCTGGGAGGTAGTTTGTAAATTCCTCACGAAAAAAAGCACAATAAGAATTAAAAGTAAGAGTAAAGAACTAAGTTTCCATATCCAGGATTTCATTTTTCCTCCTATTTTTCAAAAGCCTTAAGCGCTTTTTCAATCACT
>JALTID010000168.1:0-371 GCA_027004335.1 bacterium | reverse complement strand
CTCTCATCACATTCCTTTTTATAATCCTTTAATTCTTCTTCTCTACTCTTTATATCAGCGGATAATTCCTGTATCTGTGCGGTGAGAGAACCTATCTCTTTGTCCCTTTTATCAAGCTCATTAGAAAGTTTCTTCTTTTCTTTATCCAGCATCTCCACCTCATCCTTCAGAGAACTGATCTCCTCTTTTAAGCTATTTTCTGCTAATAGAGACTCTTCTCTCACTTTATCAAGTTCCTCTTTTGTTTTCTCTTTGTTTCGGTTTTTTTCAGTAAATGTAGATGGATCTACTCCTAATTTTAGGTTTTGAGGTCAAACTATAGAAAGACTAAATCCAAAAAAAAAAAAAAAAAATAGTGACGCTATAATATC
>JALTID010000167.1 GCA_027004335.1 bacterium | reverse complement strand
CTATTGATTCGTGCCTCGGCGTGATAAGCCTTATTCCATATTCGTGAAGGGTTGAGTAAAACCCAAAATATGTACCATCAATAATACCAAAAACGGTATCGATACCTTCTTTTGCAAGCATTTTTGCAATTATCTCTCCGCCATAAACCATATTGAACCTCCTTTCAAACAATAAATGATACTTGATTAAAGACAATAAGTCAACAGGTGTTAATTATTTTCAGGACCAGCCTCTTTCTGCTATAATTCCATGAGAGGAGGAAGAATAATGAGATGTAACATCTTCAGTGAGGAACATGAGATATTCAGAAGGAGTGTTAGGAACTTTGTGGAAAAAGAAATTAAACCATATGCAACTGAATGGGATGAAGAGGGGAACTTCCCTGTAGAAATTTTCAAGAGACTGGGAGAACTCGGCTTTTTAGGGATAAAATATCCGGAAAAATATGGTGGGTCAGGACTTGATTTCAGCTACGAGACAGTATTTATTGAAGAAATGGCAAGAGGGGGATCACTCGGGATGCTTTTAGCAATTCTTGTTCAAACTGATATGGCAACTCCAGCAATTTACCATTTCGGGACAGAGGAACAGAAAGAAAAATTTTTAATTCCAGCCTTAAAAGGAGAAAAAATTTTCGCCATCGGGGTTACAGAACCGGGAGCTGGATCTGATGTGGCAAATATTAAAACCTCCGCAAGGCGTGAGGGCGATTACTACATTGTAAATGGAAGCAAAACTTTCATAACCAACGGAGCAATTGCCGATTATATAACTCTGGCGGTAAAAACTGATCCCAAGAAAAAACACAGGGGAATCTCCCTTCTCATCTTTGACACAAAAACAGAAGGGTTTTCTATTGGTTCCCACATAAAAAAGATGGGAAACTGGGCATCAAATACCGCTGAATTATTTTTTGATAACTGTAAGGTTCCTGCAGAAAATCTTATAGGTGAAGAGAACATGGGATTTTACTATATAATGAAGGGATTTGAAACAGAAAGATTGTCGGGGGTCGTAATGGCACAGGCAGCAGCAGAATACGCTCTGGAAATTGCCATTAATTATGCAAAGGAGAGGGAGGCATTTGGTCAGAAAATAATCAATTTCCAGATCCTTAGACACAGACTTGTTGATCTAATCACAGAGGTGGAAATAAGCAAAAGATTTCTTTACTATGTAATTGATAAATACGATTCAGGGGAAGATACTCTTACAGAAATTACAATGGCAAAACTCTGGATCGGGGAACTTTCAATAAAAGTGGCCAATGAAGCTCTCCAGTTTTTAGGGGGCTATGGCTACACAAGAGATTATCCTATTGAAAGAATATTGAGGGATGTTAGACTATATACCATAGGAGGCGGAACATCAGAAATAATGCGAGAAATCCTTGGCAAAAAATTATTATCCTGATGCTGTTTTTTCCTCCGGGAATTTTATTTTCCCACGAAATAATAATTACCACAGATCCTCCGGGAGCAGATGTTATCCTCAACAGAAAATATATAGGGAAAACCCCTTTAAAATTTCAGGAGGGCTTTTTACCATTCAAAGAATACTCAATAAAGATCACAAAGGAAGGATATTGCGCACTTGAAAGAACCATCACAGCTAATCATTTGAATATATCGGATAATAAATTCCTGTTTAATTTTGTTGGAACTGGCAGCTTCATAGCTTCTCTTTTAACAATCAGCCACCCACTTATTTCTTCCAGCCTGATCATTTTCAGTATTACCAATGAAATAATCGGTGCAAGCCTCAGTGACAGATACCACTTTATCCTGATAAAAAATGACGGAAGCAGCGAGATCACATATCAGGAACCTGTTACTGCATCGTTTCCTATAAAATATTTCTCCGGGAAAGAACACTTCCCTATCAATTTCGGAGTAGCTACGAAGATAGACACCGACGGGAAAAAGAAAAAGATTATTACCTCTATAAGAAGATTCTCTCTGGAATACACAATAAACATTCCTACGGGAAAAGGCAGTGGAACTGAAAATATAAAAATAGAATATCTTATATTTAAGACAATGGGATTTCACCTCACTTCAACTCTACATCAGAGTCAGTTTACTGGAGTAGGAGTAGGCTTTCACTATATTTTACCTCTATGGGATATCGGCCCCCATTCAGCTATCCAATTGAAAAGTGACCTATCCTTTTTTAGAGCAATGAAAAAACATTATCTCTATTCTTTAATAGATATTCAGGGAGACTTTAAGATTACTGAAATCACATACCTTTTTGGGGGCACAGGGATTTTCTACGATGGAGATCTATCAGAAGTAGAAAATTACCTTCAGGCAGGATTCGGAGTTTTATTCTGATGAAGATAATTGTCCTTGGCTGTGGGACCTCAACAGGAGTACCTGTAATAGGATGTGACTGTGAAGTATGCAGATCCAGCAATCCCAAAAACAAAAGAACCCGTAGCAGTATTTTAATCCAGGGTAATAACTGGAATATACTGGTTGATACTGCAACAGATCTCTACCACCAGGCACTGAGAGAAAATATCAGGAGAGTTGATGCAGTAATCTACACACACACCCATGCCGACCACCTTCATGGAATAGATGAACTAAGGATTTTCAATTTTCTAAAAATGGGGGCCATCGACATTTACTCTTTTCCTGAACATATCAAAGAAATAAGAAAAAGATTCTCATATATCTTTGAAGAAACCTCTTACTCAGGTGGAGGAAAACCTATTTTGATTCTCCACGAGATCAATCCTGGCATTCCTTTTAAAACTGGTCCTATTGAAATAATTCCTGTTCTCCTCTACCACGGTGAGATGAGAGTTGTGGGGGTGGTAACAGAAGGATTTGCTTATCTCACCGATTGTAACAAAATAGCTTCTGAAAGCTACAACTATTTAAATAACATAAAGGTGTTAATAATAGATGCTCTCAGATATAGTTCTCATCCCACACATTTCTCTTTGAAAGAAGCTCTTGAGG
>JALTID010000166.1 GCA_027004335.1 bacterium | reverse complement strand
ATTAAAAAAAGAAATATACCCGAATTTGTGAAGAAAGTTGAAGATTTTTTGAGAATAAAAAAGATTGGATTTCAGGGACTGAGGATATACAATACTTATTATTTCCGTCTTAGTAAAGTTGTTGAAAAAACAGATGCACTTGTGGTGAGACCTTATTATGATAAACCAACCCTATCTCTTGTTATAGATGATGTGGGGAATAAATGGCACCTTTTGAAGAAATTTGCTGACCTCAATTACAAAATCTCCTTTGCTGTTTTTCCATTTGAGGTTTTTTCCAGAAGGTCATCCAGGTTCCTGGGGGAGCAGAACTACCTTGTGCTGCTTCATCTTCCCATGGAGCCCATTCGCTATAAGGAAAACAGGATGATTAAGGGGATGTTAAAGGTCAATATGGGACCAGCAGAGATGAGAAAGGTTTTAAAAAAATCACTGGATAACCTTTTTTATATAAAAGGCATAAACAATCATGTAGGTTCAAAGTTCACTTCTGACAGAGATGCCATGGAAAAGTTCGCATCAGTGGTAAAAAAATTACATCTATTTTTTCTGGATAGTATGACTTCTGGTAAAAGTGTGGGATGGAAAGTCGCCTTTGAAAACGGAATTCCCACAGCAAAGCGGAATGTTTTTATAGATAATTCTCTTGATTCTGGTAAAATAAAGAAAATGTGGTTAAGGGCTGTGGAGATTGCCCGTAAGAGGGGTAAGGTGATAGTAATTGGCCATCTTCACCCTCAGACAGTAAAAGAAGTTTTAAATGAATACCCTCTGTTGAGGGTGAAAGGTGTTATTCCTGTTTTTGTCTCTGATCTGTTATTTTAATGAAATTGCACAGGATTTTTTTATGAACTTGAAAAATCTTTCCGGATCAGGAATATTTAAATTCAAAGAGAGGTGAAGTTATGAAGGTCTTTACCAAATGGATAAGTATTGAGACGCAGAAGAAATTTCAACAGGTTCCTATTACTGATTATGTTGAATCCATCTTATTTGAAAGTAAAATTATAGATGGAATGGTGCTTGTCTATACAGGCCATACAACAGTAGGAATTTATCTTGGTAACACGGATAAATATCTTCCTCAGGATATAGAATCTTTTCTTGAGGAGAAGGTTCCCAATGATCCTAATTATCTTCATAATGTATATGGTGGTGGAAATGCCAGTGCCCATCTGAAAAATTTACTTGTTGGTGTGAGTGTGGTGATCCCGGTAAGCGAGGGGAAACTTGAGTTAGGTGAATGGCAGGGTATTTATTTGGGAGAATTTGACGGTCCCAGAAAAAGGAGGATTGCTGTGAAGGTAATGGGTGAAGCGAAGGAGTGAATATAATGGCTAAGACTATTAAAACCACCTATAAAAGTGCCGGCGTGGATATTCAATATGCTGAAAAACTCATAGAAGGGGCTAAAAAGAAGATAAAAGAGACCTTTCGGCCTGAAGTACTATCTGAAATAGGAGGCTTCAGCGGTCTTTTTAAAGTAAATACAAATTCCTACACCGAGCCTGTGCTTGTTTCTTCCACTGATGGAGTTGGCACAAAATTAAAACTTGCTTTTGCCTCAGGGATACACAACACCGTGGGTATAGATCTTGTAGCAATGTGTGTTAATGATGTTCTTGTAACAGGGGCGGAACCAGTTTTCATGCTCGATTATATTGCAGCTGCTGATTTGAAATCTATACCGTTTGAGAATATTATTTCTGGAATTGTTGAAGGTTGTAAAATTGCTGGTTGCACCCTTCTTGGTGGTGAGACAGCGGAGATGCCAGGGATGTACAAAAAAGGTGAGTATGATCTTGCAGGTTTTTCACTTGGTATTGTTGAGCAGGATAGGATCATTGACGGTTCTTCAATAACTGCTGAGGATGCAGTGGTAGGTCTTGCCTCTTCAGGTTTACATTCCAACGGTTTCTCTCTGATGAGAAAGGTTTTTTTCAGTAAGAAGAAATATCCCCTGGATAAATTTTTCCCTGAGTTGGGGAGGCCTCTTATTGAGGAATTGCTGGAACCCACGAGAATTTATGTTAAGATTCTTCAATCAATAACGAAAAATTTTGATATTCACGGAATTGCACACATTACCGGGGGCGGTATTCCTGGAAATCTGGTAAGAATCCTGCCTGCGGGGACTAAGGCTATAATAGATCAAAATTCATGGGATATTCCCCCTATCTTTGATTTAATTCAGAGAGAGGGGAATGTCCCGAAAGATGAAATGTGGAAGACATTTAATATGGGGATCGGAATGGTCCTGATTATAAATAAAGAAGATGTGGAATCCCTTATTGAATATCTAACCAATGCAGGGGAGAGAGCTTTTCTCATAGGAGGAATAAGGAAATCAAATAATGGGATCCCATCTGTAATCTTGGAAGGGGGTAATATGTGATAAAGATAGGGGTCTTGATCTCCGGGAGTGGGACCAATCTTCAATCTATAATTGATTCCTGTAATTCAGGCTATATAGATGGTAAGGTGGCGGTGGTGATTTCTAACAGGGAAGATGCCTATGGAAGAGAGAGAGCTAGGAAAGCTGGAATCCCTGAATATTATGTTTCTCATAAGGGTAAAGAGAGGAAGGAATTTGAAAAAGAATTGATTGATATTCTTGATAATCATGGAGTTGATCTTGTGGCACTCGCAGGATTTATGAGGGTATTAACTCCGTTTTTTGTCAGGCATTATTATGGTCGTTTGATGAATATACATCCCGCCTTGTTGCCTGCTTTTCCAGGGATAGATGTGCAGGAGAAACAGTGGGAATATGGTGTGAAAATAGCGGGATGCACAGTTCATTTTGTAGATGAGGGAACAGATACAGGGCCAATTATTGTTCAGGCTGCTGTTCCTGTTTACAGTGATGATACTGCAGAGGATGTGAGGCTAAGGATACTTGAGCAGGAACATATAATTTATTCACTTGCAATAAAACTTTTTGCAGAGGGGAGGTTGACAATTAAGGGAAGAAGGGTTATTAT
>JALTID010000165.1:971-2988 GCA_027004335.1 bacterium | reverse complement strand
TCTGAATTAATTATTGACAAATACCACGACCTTATGAGGGGAACAAGCATGGCTTCCCCTGTGGTTGCAGGTGGGATCGCCCTTATTTTGCAGGTGGAGGAAACAATCCCCTACCTTGATCTATATAACTTGCTGACACAAAATGCAAAGGAAGATTACTTTACAGGGAGTACTCCCAACGACACATGGGGGTATGGAAAATTTTCCCTTGACGGTGTTTACAGCCTTCTCAAACCGGAACATATACAGAGAGACCCACTTCAGATTTTTAATATTAAAGTCACAAGAGATAATATAGAAGGCACAATTAAAATCTCCTGGTACACAAACAGACTGGTAGATTCAACTGTTGAATACTGGGAGGAAAATAATAGTAAAAAATCTTCTGTATCTATTATGAGTTACTCTACAAGGCATGAAATAACACTTAAAGTTTCATCATACAACAAATTTTACTACAGAATTAAAGGAACCTCCCCTTATGACGAAACAGTTGAAACAAAAACTTACTCCATTGAAATAGGAGAACCCTCAACAGGATGTGGTTGCAGAACATCTGGTAACAGCTCCTTTGATCCGGGAATATTTCTATTAATTTTAGTATTCATATATGTCAGGAAAAAGTTCGCAGCAGAAAAAAGATGAATTTTACATGAGGAAGGCACTGAATCTTGCACAAAAGGGTGCAGGAACAACCTCCCCTAACCCTCATGTAGGTGCAATAATAGTAAAAAACGGCAATATAATTGCTACTGGATATCACAGAAAAGCTGGTGAACCTCACGCAGAAGCCATAGCCATTGAAAGAGCAGGTAAAAAATCAAGAGGAGCCGACCTCTATGTTAATCTTGAACCCTGCAACCACTACGGTAGAACTCCTCCCTGCACTGATAGAATCGTAGGAGCAGGAATTAAAAGGGTCGTGATCGGTATGAGAGATCCGAACCCGATAGCAGGAGGCGGTGTAGAAAAATTGCAAAATGCAGGAGTAGAAGTTTTAACAGGGGTTCTGGAAAAAGAAGCAAGGTTCCTCAACAGGCACTTTATTTACTGGATAAAAGAGAAACAACCATGGGTTTCTATAAAATCGGCCCTTACTCTTGATGGTAAGATGGCAACCCTCTCCGGTGATTCAAAGTGGATAACAGGCGAGGAGGCAAGGCGAGATGTGCATCACTGGAGAAAAGAACTGGACCTTGTCATGGTAGGCATTAATACCGTATTAAAAGATGATCCACAGCTTACTGTAAGATCAATTCCCACATCTCACCAGCCATTTAGAGCAGTAGTTGATCCACATCTTAAGATCCCGATCACTGCAAAAATTCTGGATAACTCTGCCCAGACATATGTTTTTTATTGCACCAGATATGAAGACAGTGAAAAAATTAGAAAAATTAAGGAAAAAGGACATCTTCCAGTTGCAATAAAAAAGTGTAGAGATAAAATTAAAGTAAGTGAAATCCTGAGTTTTTTGGGCTCAGAGGACTTGATTAAAATTGGAGTGGAAGGAGGTGGCTACCTTATATCAGAAATTCTTGAAGAAAAACTGGGAGGTGAGCTAATTATTTACTATGCGCCGAAGATCATCGGGGAAGGAAGGGATTTATACAAAACTAAAAAGGACAAAATGAGTGAAGCAATAATGTTAAAACTTTTCAAAACAAGAAAATTTCGAAATGGTGACATTAAACTCCACTACTTTTTCGAAAAGAGTTTTAATACGATCTTTGAAGGAATAAGATAATGTTTACAGGACTTGTCGAAACCATAGGTAAGACAAAAAAAATATTGAGAAATCAAAAAGGTGCTGAGATAAGCGTCATAACTGGCGAAACTTTTTTAGAAGATATCAGAGCAGGTGATTCAATAGCTGTTAATGGTGCCTGTCTTACTGCCGTAGAAGTTGGAAAAGACCATTTTTCAGCATTTACATCCAATGAGACTCTTGAAAAAACTAATCTGAAACTGCTTTCAGCGGAAGCCCCTGTCAATCTTGAGAAATCGGTGACCCCCT
>JALTID010000165.1:0-961 GCA_027004335.1 bacterium | reverse complement strand
CCTTGGAGGCCATCTTGTACAGGGACATGTAGATGAAACTGGAAAAGTTGTTTCAATCCAGCCATCAGGTGATGCAAGGGAGATAACATTTCAGGCTGGAAGCAAAGAAAACATTAAACTTGTAGTTCAAAAAGGAAGCATAGCTATTGATGGAGTTAGTCTTACAGTAAACAAAGTATGGGAGGATAAATTCTCTGTTACAATTATACCTCATACATGGGAAATGACGATAATTTCAACATATAAGCCAGGTACCATTGTTAACATTGAATATGATTTGATAGCAAAATATATACTCAATATGCTATCAAATTTTATGGAGAGTAATAAAAATTTAGCAGAAATTTTGAAAGATAGTCCATATTTTAATGGAGGAGAATAAATGAGCATAAAAGCAGTTGAAGAAGCCACCAGAGCAGTAAGAAATGGTGAAATGGTGATCATGATGGATGATGAAGATAGAGAAAACGAGGGAGATCTGGTTGTTGCAGCGGAATTCGCAACTCCGGAAACAATAAATTTCATGGCAAAAGAGGGAAGAGGTCTCATCTGCGTAGCTGTGGATCAGGATATTGCGGAAAGATTGAATCTAAAACCCATGGTCCCAGAGAACACCTCAAGATTTGGAACTGCTTTCACAGTTTCAGTTGACGCAAAAGATGGAACAACAACAGGTATTTCTGCATATGACAGATCTGTTACGATACGAAAGATAGTGGATGAGAATTCTACCCCAGAGGATTTTGTCAGACCTGGACATGTTTTTCCACTCATAGCCAGAAAAGGTGGCGTTCTGGTGAGAACAGGCCAGACAGAAGGTTCAGTGGACCTTATGAAATTGGCAGGGCTAAAACCAGCCGCTGTGATCTGTGAAATCATGAAAGATGATGGTACAATGGCGAGAAGACCTGATCTGGAAGAATTTGCTGCAAAACATAACCTCAAGATCATAACAGTTGCG
>JALTID010000164.1 GCA_027004335.1 bacterium | reverse complement strand
TCATAACCCTGACCTCCCTTCACTCATTATTTCAATTTTAGCGAAATCTTTTATAATTGTCAATACAAATTTATAAAAAAATTCAGGGGAACAATCTTACCAGGAACACCGATGAAAACTTTCCACAAAAAGTGCTATTGTGTATAATTAAGAAAACTCAGGAAAGGGGTGAAAAAATGGGAAAATTTGAAATGCTCTTCAGGCCAATTAAAGTTAAAAAAATGGAAATTGTAAACAGAGTGGGAATGCCATCCATGCATCTGAATTTCACACCTGGAGGAGAAATAACAGAAAAATTTATTGCTTTTTACAGGGAAAGAGCAAAAGGAGAGGTGGGACTTATTGTAATAGGTGGATGTAGTATCAACAAAACAGCAGGTGGTCCCATTTTAGTAGGCTTACATGATGATTCATTTTTGCCAGGATTAAAAAAATTCACCGAAGAAATCCACAGGGCAAGTGAAACAAAGGTGGCAGCACAGCTATATCATGCTGGAAGATATGCTTTTTCCTTTTTGATAGGGGAACAGGCAGTAGCCCCTTCTGCCGTGGCATCAAGATTAACCAAAGAAATGCCGCGGGAATTAACCGTTGAAGAGATAAAACAATTGGAGGATGATTTTGCTGAGGCAGCAGAAAGAGCTGAAAGAGCAGGATTTGACGCAGTTGAGTTGTTAGGATCAGCTGGCTATATCATCTCTCAATTTTTATCTCCTCTAACGAACTTAAGAAATGATGAATATGGAGGTTCTCTTGAAAACAGAGTTAGATTTGGTGTAGAAATTATC
Source organism: bacterium (assembly GCA_027004335.1). Lineage (GTDB taxonomy): Bacteria > JALSQH01 > JALSQH01 > JALSQH01 > JALSQH01 > JALTID01. The sequence continues at coordinate 2,202 of JALTID010000164.1, read as the reverse complement.
AAAAAGGTCAGAGAAGCTGTGGGAGAAGATTATCCCATCATTCTCAGACAGGGGGGAAGTGATTTTATGAGAGGAGGTAACACCTCAAAGGATATTCTTGAGGCAGTAAAATATTTCGCAGATGCAGGGGTGGATCTTATAAATGTAACAGGAGGATGGCATGAGACTCATGTTCCACAGATAACAGGGGCAGTTCCAAGGGCTGGATATGCATATCTTGCGCAGGGAATAAGGAAAGTTACCGGAAAACCAGTTATTATCTCTAATAGACTCGCCACACTGAATTTAGCTGAAAGATTACTGAGGGAAGGATGGGGAGATATGGTAAATTTCGGAAGACCCCTTATAGCTGATCCTTATATTGTAAAAAAAGCAAAAGATGGGAAATTAGAAGATATTAGACCATGCATTGCATGTAATCAACTCTGTTTTGATGCAGTATTTATGGGGCAGGAGGTGGGATGCACAGTTAATCCATTTGCGGGAAAAGAAAGTGAAATAACTGATGATACCCTCCCACCAGCCAGCGAGAAGAAAAAAGTGGTAATTGTAGGAGGTGGAGCTGGAGGGATGTCAGCAGCCATTACTGCAGCAGAAAGAGGTCATGATGTTGTCGTATTTGAAAAAAAGCCGGAAATAGGAGGTCAACTTGAAGTAGCATCAGCACCACCTGATAAGAGAGAATTTGCAAGATTAATTGAATACTACAAGATCCAGGCTTCGCAATTGGGCATAGATCTCCGTACTTCCACCAAGGCCACCGAAGAGATGATCCTGAAGGAAAACCCAGATGAGGTAATTATTGCCACTGGCGGAACGCCAATAATACCACCTATTCCCGGGATTAATCTCCCTCATGTTTTAAAAGCAGAAGATGTATTAAAGGGGAATGCAATATTAGGAGATAGAATCGTAATAATAGGAGGGGGGGCTGTTGGTGTAGATGTCGGTTTATTTCTTGTAGATAGGACCCAGATAAACGGGGACCAGACAAAATTTCTTCTCAAATGGGAAGCTGAAGATTGCAGGAGGGTAACTGAGCTCGCCCAGAAGAGTTTCAAAGAAATAATCATCGTTGAAATGCTTGAAGCAATAGGAAGAGATATTGGAAAATCTACCCGCTGGGTCGCTCTTAAAGAACTCAGCAGGGCAGGTGTAAAAATGTTGACAAAAACCACCGCCAGAGAGATAAAAGAAGATGGAGTAAAGGTAGAAAGCGAGGCTGAAGGAGAATATCTGATCCCTGCAGATACAGTAATAACTGCAGTTGGATACAAACCAAGCAACGAACTTTTTGAAAAATTGAAAGAAAAAATGGGAGAAAAAGTGCATATAATTGGTGATGCTAAAAAAGTAAGGAAGCTCCAGGACGCAATTCATGAGGGTTTTAAAATAGCCTTGACATTTTGATAAACATCTGTTCAAATATATAGAGGGATAGTAACTCCCTGCCTCCCTTCATTGATCCCCTCCCAACGCTGCCACTGGCAGCGTTGGGATTTTTACCTGCTCAGGACTTTTATCTCAACTCTCCTATTAAGCATTCGGTTACGCCTGCTTATATTGGGAAGAAGGGGAAAAGAAGAACCCACCCCCTGAAACTCCAATCTATTGGGAGAAATATTCCATTTAGAAACAAGGTAACGAAATATTTCCTGAGCCTGCTTCCGGGTTAGTACTCTATCCGCAGATGGAGAAGCAGAAGCGTCAGTGTGACATTCAATCCTTAGCCTGATTGCTGGATAAACTTTTAATACTCTGCCAAGTGCATTAAGAGTTTCGTAACTCTCAGGGGCAAGGTTATTACTCTTTCCATTAAATCTTACTCCTTCAAGGATGAACTTGTCCCTTGTATAAATCATGTTATAAATCTTCACAGCAAGAGGATTAACCAATTTTCCAATACTCTTTTTCCTTGGTTGAGCAGATTTTTCAAGATATGAAATAACATACTTTTTTCCATTACATTTGTACACACCAGGAGAAATTTTTTTGCTCAGATCATCTATCATTTCTTTTACAATCCTATGAAGATTCAACGAAATTGAAGAAACATCCACTCCACCAACATAGGAAGTTATTCCAGACCATAGCACTCTTCCCGAAGAAGTCTCAATCAATTTGACAGTAAAATTGATAACAGGAACGACAATTCCATTTCCTGATAACTTATAACCGAATTCCATTACCTCACCATAAAGA
>JALTID010000163.1 GCA_027004335.1 bacterium | reverse complement strand
AATCGGACCCACGGCCGAACCCTCCAGAAACTGTTTCAAAAACTCATTCTTGCTCCTTGTAACTTCTTCAGGGGTCCCAAAATACTGGATTACTCCATCGTACAAAAAACCAACAAAATCTGACATCCTCAATGTGCTTTCAACATCGTGATTTATAATGAAAGAGGTATGATTATACTCCTCCTGAATCTTAACTATCAGATCCTCAATCATCCTGCTTGTCACCGGATCAAGACCTGTTACAGGTTCATCGTAAAGAATCACATCCGGCTCAAGCACAATAGCCCTTGCAAGTCCTGCTCTTTTCCTCATTCCTCCGCTTAGTTCCTCTGGAAACTTCTTCTCCGCTCCTGAAAGCCCAACCTCTTTCAAAACCAGCATGACTCTTTCCTCTATTTCCCCCTCGCTCATATAGGTATGCTCCCTTAATGGAAACGCCACATTTTCATAAAGACTCATAGAATCAAACAGAGCGGAATTCTGAAATACAACTCCGAATCTCTTCAAAATTTCTTTTCTTTCACTAAATCTTAAATGGGTTATATCTTTCTCCTTAAAAAAAATTTCACCCCCCTCTGGAGAAAGAAGACCCAGAATCAGTTTCATAGTAACACTCTTGCCGGAACCACTCAGTCCCATTAAAGTTGTTATCCTCCCTGCAGGTATCTCAAGATTAAAATTCTTTAAGACCTCATTTTTCCCAAAACTTTTTTTTACATTTTTCAATTTTATTATAGCATCCATATTGTTATCAAAAAATAAATGGTGTAAGTATATAGTCATTTATCATTATCATAATTGAACTATAAACCACAGATAGAGTGGACGCCTGGCCCACACCCCTTGCCCCACCTCTGGTTTTCATACCCATATATGTACTAATGGCTGAAATTGTCATCCCAAAAAAAAGCGATTTGATTAACCCTCCAAAAAGGTCCCAGTTATGCACTCTACCTATTATTTCTATAAAAAAAGTGTGGGGGGTGGTAGCCCCCGTGGATATGCTTATTATGAATGCTCCCGTGGACCCAAGAAAGTTAAAAAGGAAGGTGAGGAGAGGAAGCATAATAATAGTAGCCAGAACCCTTGGAACAACCAGATATTGAACAGGGTCAACAGCCATCACATATAGGGCATCAATCTGCTCCGTCACCTTCATACTTCCTAACTCGGTCGCCATGGCAGAGCCAGCTCTTCCCGTAACCATAAGAGCCGTGAGAACCGGTCCAAGTTCTCGAAAAAGAGCGAGAAGAGTTGTGGGACCAACAAGATACTCCGCCCCAAAAAGTGAAAGTGCATAAGTAGTCTCAAGAGCAATAACCATTCCACCAAAAAGCCCCGTAAGAGAGACAATTCCCCATGATTTAACACCAATAAATTCCATCTGAAACATCAGTTCATTGAATCTAAAAGGTTTTCTAAATATCCCTTTCAGTATCTCCCAGTGAAAGATAACAAAATTCCCGGTATTTACAAAGATCCTGTACAGATAATCACCTACTAAATTAATCCAGTCTAAAACCATACTCACAAGTATATTCTCTTAACTCTCAAATTAATTCCAGTCAGAATCTCATATCCAATGGTGGAAACCTTACAGGCAACATCGTCAGCGGTGATTTTTTCTCCATTTGCTTCCCCCATAAATATGGCAGAATCCCCCACTCCACACTCTGACACCCCTGTCACATCAACAACACTCATATCCATACAAATTCTACCAATTACCGGTACCTTTTTACCATTAACAATAAACACACCTCTATTAGAGAGAGCCCTGGGAATACCATCGCCATAACCACAACCAAGGACAGCTACTCTCATTTTTTTCTTAGCAACAAAGATGCCACCGTAACTTACCCTGTCTCCTTCTTTCAATTCCCTGCAATTTATTATCCTGCATGTAAAATGGTAAGGGATCTTCTGGGAAGGAACAGGGGGAAATGCGGGAGTAGGAAGTGCACCATACATAAAAATCCCGGGCCTTATCATATTACCGTAGGTAAACCCTCTCAGTATCCCAGCAGAATTGGCTGTATGAATGATCACATCTGGATAAGAATTCAACTTCCACCTATCCAGAACTTTTTTAAATTTTCTTATCTGCTCCTGAGTAAATCTTTTACTCGTGTCAGCCTTTGCAAAATGAGTCATTACACCCCGGATCCTGATTTTTTCACATCTTAAAATCTCGCCAATATCTTCTTCCACATTAAAACCCAGCCGGTTCATTCCTGTATTAAATTTTAAGTGAACATCTAATCGAGAATTTACCTCTGATTTTATTTTTTTTATCTGTTCAAAATTATGAAGAACAGGAATGAAACCCAGTTTGTTCATTTTTTCATATGGATCATCCGGCGAACCACTTAATATTAATATCTTCGCTTTTAAGCCTCTTTCTCTTAACTCCATAGCTTCTTCAAATGTTGCCACTGCAAGAAAATTATAACCTCTTTCCTCTAAAAACCTTCCCACCTCAAAGGCTCCCAGTCCATAGGCATTTGCTTTTACGACAGGAATCGCTTTTTTCCCAGATATTTTTTCCAGATAATAAAGATTCTCATAAATTTCTGACAATTCAATAAATAGTGCGTTTCTACCGCTAAAATCTCTCTTTATCATCAGCTCCCGGACTCATTTTTTTAAATTATCATATCATTACAGGGTATTCTCAGCAAGGGAACAGTTTGACGAACTTTTGCTGTCTTGCATTTTTCACCAAAAGCTTTAAAGATAGTGTATACTAATTTTGTGTAAGAGTTGCAAGAAAAAGCTACCTCCTATAATCTGGTAAGAAACCTAAACCAAACAGGAGGTAGATCCATATGAGTAAATATAGTTTATCAGAATTATTTGAAGAAAAAAAGAAAGTTAAAGAATTATTTTTTGAGCTTATGAAAGAACAATTTACCAGATTTATTGAAACATTAAGTGCTGAAGAAAGAGATGCCTACTGTGAGAAGAGAAGAGTCAAGAAGAATTATTTTTTATAAGAAAAAGTTTGAAACAATGTTCGGTAAAATAGA
>JALTID010000162.1 GCA_027004335.1 bacterium | reverse complement strand
GTGCCACCGCCTCCGGCGTGATGATAATGGGTATTGCATATCTCTTTGGTCTTACAGGCAGTCTGAATTTCTCTGTGATCCATGGAGAATTAAGCAGTGGTGTATTCTCTTCATTTACTCTTCTCGCAATTGTTTTTATGATCTTTACAGGTTTCTTCTTTAAAATGTCTCTGGTTCCCTTTCACATGTGGGCTCCAGATGTTTATGAAGGCGCACCTACTCCCATAGCTGCGTTTCTTGCCGTGGGCTCAAAGGCTGCTGGTTTTGCTATGGCAATGAGATTTCTTTACACGGTAATGATTCAGGGTTCTCCGCTTGTAGCGGGAGTCTTAAGTGATGTTTATAAATTTATTCCTGTGAACAATCTTGACTGGCCACTCTTTCTGGGAATAATCTCTGTTCTCACCATGACTGTTGGTAATATAACTGCTTTAAATCAGACCAGTGTTAAAAGGTTATTAGCCTATTCCAGTATAGCGCATGCCGGTTATATGCTGATGGGTTTTGCTGCGATGAACTATATTGGTTTTTATGCTGTAATGTTTTATTTTGTTATTTATCTATTGATGAATATTGGCGCATTCCTCTTTGTTCAGATTATATATAACAAAATCGGGACGGATTCTATTGTGAAGTACAGAGGTCTCGGCAGGAGATCACCCTTTGCTGCTGTTATGATGGGTATATTCCTCTTTTCTCTTGCGGGGATACCTCCTCTGGGAGGATTTATCGGTAAATTCTATCTCTTTGTGAGTGTGATCAAGGCAAAACTCTTCTGGCTTGCAGTTATTGGAATTGCGAACAGTGTGCTTTCACTTTACTACTATGCGAGAATTGCCAAGATGATGTTTCTTGAAGATAGCAACGAGACAGAGAAGGTACCTGTTGCGCCTGCACATATCTTTCTTCTGATTGTTCTTGGATTTCCTGTGGTGATTCTTGGTGTTTACTGGGCACCGGTTCTTGAGTTTGTGAAAAACTATTCACATCTCTTCCTGCCCTGAGGAGCTTAGTTTAATTTTTTCCGGTCAGGAAAGAAGAATTTTAACAAGAAAACCAAGCCAGATTTAATTACCTTATATGGATCGATTTTTTATTTGACAAAAGTTAATTTATACATTATACTTATTATAGATTTAAAAATTTTAAAATTAGAAAGGAGGAAGGAAATGGAAGGAAGAATACCACTCATTGGGGAAAGATTTCCGGAGGTTACGGTTACCACTACTCATGGTATAAAGAAATTACCTGATGATTATAAGGGGAAATGGTTTATCCTTTTCAGTCACCCTGCAGACTTTACCCCTGTTTGCACCACTGAATTTGTTGCTTTTCAGAAGAGGTATGATCAATTTAAGGAACTCAATACGGAGCTAATTGGATTGAGTATTGATCAGGTGTTCTCCCATATTAAATGGACAGAGTGGATCAGGGATAATTTAAAAGTTGAGATTAAGTTCCCCATTATCGCAGACGATACTGGGGAGGTTTCAAAACAGTTAGGATTTATCCATCCGGGGAAGGGGACCAATACCGTAAGGGCTGTGTTTGTTGTTGATCCGGAGAGCACCATTAGAGCAATTCTATATTATCCACAGGAACTTGGAAGAAATATGGATGAATTTCTAAGAATGATTAAAGGATTTCAGGTTGCGGATAAAGAAGGTGTGGCAATCCCTGCTAACTGGCCGAACAATGAGATTGTCGGGGATGAGGTTATAATACCTCCAGCATCAGATGTGAAAACAGCAGAGGAAAGACCGAAACAGTATGATTGTTTTGACTGGTGGTTATGTCACAAAAAGATATGAGGCATGTTCTTTGTTTTGATTTGAGATATATCTTGATAGGAGGAAAAAATGAAGGATTTAATTCAGACTGGTGATTGGAAAGGTGAAAAGCATGTTCCTGTAATTGAAATTCAGGGGACACCTGAAAAGGGTAAGCCGGTAACTATTGAAGTTTCTGTTGGGAAAGAGATCCTGCATCCCAATACGACAGTCCACCATATTTCGTGGATTGAGGTTTATTTTCTGCCCGATGGAGAAAAATTTCCTCAGTTAATAGGTAAATATGAGTTTTCCTCCCATGGAGCAGGGGTTCGGGGTGCTGATACAGGAGGAATCTATACCGAACCTATTGTAATTACAACATTTAAGACGGAAAAACCAGGAAAAATCTTTGCCCTTTCATTCTGTAACATTCATGGCCTCTGGGGAGGTGAAGCGGAACTGAGGTTTTAAAGAAGGGGATTCTGCTGATGTGGGAATGGAGTAGAGACGCAAAATTTTGCTTCTCTACCCATTGTATATTGAATCCCACCCTTTAATGTGCAATAATGTGGATAAGAAGGAGGGATCTACCATGCCTTATAAAGTAAATGTCATTATTGAAAAAGATGAATACGGCTATTATGCCTTTTGTCCAGAATTGGAGGGATGCCAGACTCAGGGGGATACAATAGAAGAAGTGCTGGCAAATGTTAAGGAAGCAATAGAGCTTTATCTCGAAACCCTCTCTGATGATGAGATTAAGCAACTATTAAGCAAAGAGATCCTTACCACCTCCATGGAGGTTAGTGTTGGTTAAACAGCCAAGATTAACTCCTGAGGAAGCAGAAAAGATGCTATTGCAGGCTGGTTTTGAATTGGTTAGGACAAAGGGAAGCCATAGAATTTACATGAAAGGAAACAAAAGAGTTGTTATACCTTATCATAAAGGAAAGATTCTACATCCCAAGATTATTAAGCAGGTGATTAAATCAATTGAGGAAAGCAAAACTAAAGAATAAAAATTTTAATTTTTCTTTAATCCTTTCTTCTTATTGCCTGTTATCTAATTGAAATAGAAACTATTTAGCAATCTTTCCTCCTCGCTAATCTCCTGGCATTCTGTTTGTTTAATCGTATTGGAGTAAAATAATAGCAAATTAAGGGAGGAAAAGAATGAAGAAAACCTACGATGATCCTCAATTACCCTTCACCCTTAATGGGGAACCGGTGGGGTTTAATTTGCTGGATTTCTGGAAATTATTGTTC
>JALTID010000161.1:534-3048 GCA_027004335.1 bacterium | reverse complement strand
TAGCATAAAAAGTTTCCAGATTCTTCTGCGAGGTGGAATAGGAATTACCAATTATCTAAATTTTTTTATCATGGGTGGCCTTAATGACGCAAGAAAAAAGGTGGGAGGATTTAAAGGAACCCTTTCACCCTTTTACGGAGTTGGTGCAAGATTGGTAATTCTAAGCCAGAATTTTACAATTACGAACCTCTATGTTGAAGGAGACACAACATATTCTGAAATTTCAGGAATTGAAAACGGAAAAGTGGGAACTCTTTACTGGGTAAAGTTTGATGGAAAAATTGGAATAAGCAAATTTCTTAAAAATTACATAGCCCTATATGGAGGTTTCAAATATTCTTATCAAAGAATAAAATTTGCACAGTCGGAAGAGATGCTCCACTCTCAGCTCCCGTGGGGAGTTTTCATCGGAGCAGATTATTTTGTAACACCCTTTGTGTTTTTTGAAGCTGAGATGCACAATTTTGATCAGGATGCTCTCTTTTTATTGGTCGGAACAAAATTCTGAGGGGGTAAAAAATGAAGTTTTTTATTGACTCAGCAGATATCAATGAAATCAGAGAAGCCATGAAGATGGGTATGGTTGATGGAGTTACAACTAATCCCTCTCTTGTTTCAAAAACAGGGAAGCCATTTAATATGGTGGTGAAAGAAATTCTTGAATTAGTACCAGGACCAGTTAGTCTTGAGGTTATAAGTCTTGATAGCAAGAGTATGATTAGCGAGGCCCACGAGCTTGCAAAACTTGGAAATAATGTGGTCGTAAAAGTACCAATGATACTGGAAGGCTTAAAGGCTGTTAAGACACTATCTTCTGAAGGAATTAAGACCAATGTTACTCTTGTTTTTTCACCTCTCCAGGCCTTACTTGCCGCAAAAGCTGGAGCTACCTATGTGAGCCCTTTTGTAGGTAGACTGGATGATATCTCCTCTGATGGAATGAACCTTGTTTCGCAGATCGTTGATATTTACTCTAATTATAGTTTTAAGACGGAGATAATAGTCGCAAGCATCAGACACCCCATGCATGTACTTGAGGCAGCACTCTTAGGTGCAGATATTGCAACAATACCATTCAAAGTGATTCAGCAACTTGCAAAACATCCTCTTACGGATATTGGAATTGAGAGGTTCATGAAAGATTGGGAAAAAGTTCCTAAAAGCTAAGCTACATGGATAAGGAGCCCCTTTAAATATTCTCCTTCTGGATGATAGATATTTATGGGGTGGTCTGCTGATTGTCCCATTCTTTTAATTATCTTTCCTTCTCTTCCTGCATCTTTGAACGCAGAAAAAATAATTTTCTGGAAAAGAGCAAAATCTATGTGATTTGAACAGGAAAAGGTAAAAAGATATCCTCCTTCTCTTATGATCTTCAGAGCGTTTAAATTAATATCTTTGTAACCTCTTGAAGCTCTCTGGACAGAAGAAACTGTTTTCGCAAATGCTGGAGGATCAAGAACAACAAAATCAAATTTTTTATTTTTTTTATTAACCTCTCTGAGCCAGTTGAACACATCTGCCTTTACAAAACTTGAATCTTCAAAATATAGTGTATTAAGTGTATAATTTTCTTTGGCTTTTTCAAGGGCTTCTCTGGAAATCTCCACATTAACCACATTGGCTCCTTTAATAGAAGCAGGGATGCCAAAACCCCCCGTGTACGCGAATGTATTCGCAATTTTCATCCCCTTTTCTACAAATTCATAAAGTATTTTTCTGTTTTCTCTTTGATCAAGGAAAAAGCCTGTTTTTTGTCCTTCAACTATATACACATAAAAGGACCAATCATATTCAAAAATTTCCACTTTTTCCGGTGGAGTACCAATATGGACTTTAAGTATTGGTGGAAGGTTTTCCAGTTTCCTTGTTCCAAAATTATTTTTTTCAAGAATGGCGGTAGGATTTATAATCTCTTTTATGGATTCAACAATAGATTCTTTATAGAATTCCATCCCAAGTGATCTTATCTGGAATACTACCAGCCCATTATAATAATCAATTATCAAACCTGGCAAACTATCTCCTTCGCTATTGACCACTCTGAATCCGTTTGAAATTTCCCTTACCTTTTTCCTTAAATTCCATGCTATTTCCATTCGCTTTCTTAAAAGACCTTCATCAGGAAATTCTTCCTCTTTAAGAGAAACTACTCTAATTTTTATAAAAGAAGAAGAATTGTAGAAGCCCCATCCAAGGAAATTACCATTATTGTCGTAAATTTTGCAGATGGGAGAATCAAAATTTTCATGAACTTTATCAACTGCACCAGAGAATACCCATGGATGCCTGTTTCTTATTGACTTTTCCTTCCCTTTTTTTAAAAAGATTTCACTATATTTCATTTTCTCCTTTCAAGGAATTTAATCATAGCAGTAATAAGATCATTTGCTGGTGTGGGAATTCCTAATTTTTCCCCATAGCTTGAAATTGCCCCATTAAGTGCATCAATCTCTGTTTTTTTACCATTTTTAATATCCTGATACATGGAGGGGAAGTGATCATAAGTGGGAG
>JALTID010000161.1:0-524 GCA_027004335.1 bacterium | reverse complement strand
TCAAAATATTCAAGGGGATCTGGAATTATAAATTCTACTCCCATCTTTTTACCAACATCGTAAGTTTCTATAATTATTTGTAGCATAGACTTGCGAAGATGCAGAAAGTCAGCCATGGGTCCATAACTTGAGGAGAGGATCGCTCCCATCCCATTAAGAGCATTATTATAAAGGACTTTTGCCCAGAGATACGCAGTAATATTTTCTTCAAATCTTGCAGGATATCCTGATTTTCTAAATATCTCAGCAAGCTTTTTTGCAAAAGTATTTGCTCCATAATATTTCCATGGAGAACCAAAAAGAGTGTCATCCGCAATTACAGTAATCTTTACTCTTCCTGGCTTAATAATTTCAGCACCATAAATCACACGCGCCCCAATTATTTTCTCTCTAGGAAAGTAGGAAGAAATTTTTTCCCAGTTTCCAAGGCCATTTTGAAGAGATACAACCCATGCCTCTGGAAACTTCTCTGAGAGCTGTTGTGCTATTGCTTCCGTGTCATAGGATTTTACAGAAATAAAGAT
>JALTID010000160.1 GCA_027004335.1 bacterium | reverse complement strand
TGGGATGTTTTCCCTTGATATTGATGATAGAGGTTACCCTGAGTTTACAATTTTTGGCGTGGATTCTGTGAGTGGAGATAAACCCCTTGTCCTAAATAGATGGTATATGCTGGAGGGAAGTTATGATGGTAATGTTCTCACCCTCTATGTTAATGCAGTTCCTTCTGGAAGATTTGAGAGAAAAGGTAAGATCCCGGTTTCTTCTGAACCACTGGTAATAGGTGACTGGAGTGAAAAATCTGGGGATAGAGATTTCTGCGGTATTATTGATGATGTAAGATTTTACAATAGGGTCCTTAAGAGAATAGAGATAAATGATATTTTCCGTACAGGCAGAAGTAAGATAGGAAGGTAGGAGGTAAAAATGAAGTTGAAATTCCCCTCAGCCCGAACTACAATTAAAACTCCTTCTGGAAGAAAAGTTAAGATCAAAAGAAACAAACATGGTATCCTTGAGATCAGTGCTGAGTCATGGGAGGATGTGGCTTATGGACAGGGGTGGGGACATGCCAATGACAGACAGCTTCAGCTTCTACTGACCAGGATCCTTGTACAGGGCAGGGCTTCAGAATTTTTAGCTCCAGATGATGAACTTATTGAATTTGATAAGTTAATGAGAAAGCTGAATTTTAAAAGAGACCTTGATAAAGCGGTGGAAGAGCTTGAACCTCTAACTAAAAGGGTTCTTGAGAGTTACGCCAGAGGTATCAATGATTATTTAAAAAAACATGGTACAGTGTGGGAACTTAAGCTTTTAAAATATAAGCCTGAACCCTGGGATCCAAAGGATACAATTCTAATTGCAAAAATCTTCGGTTTCATCGGGCTTGAGGATAATCAGGGAAATATGGAAAAATTTATTCTACAGATGATCCAGAAAGGGGTGAAAGAGGAGTATATCAGGGATCTTTTCCCCTACCTCATAGATGAGATTGACTATGATCTTTTGAAAAAGGTTAAAATTGAATCTATCATACCTGAAAGTGTCAGATGGAAACTCGGATTCCCCAAATTTACTGCCAGTAACAACTGGGTGGTATCCGGGGAATTGACTGAAAGTGGTAAACCGATTCTCTGTAATGATCCTCACCTTGAGATAAATAGGCTCCCCTCAGTATGGCAGGAGACTATTTTAAAAACAACGGATAATTACGCTACTGGGGTGAGTATTCCAGGTTCTCCCGGCATTGCCCTGGGAAGAACAAAGTATATTGCATGGGGAGCCACATTTCCCTTCACTGATATGATAGATTACCATATTGAACATTGCAAAAATGGTAAATACAGGAGGGGAAATAGATGGTTACCATTTAATATCAGGGAGGAAATTATAAAAGTAAAAAAACAGGGAGAATTGAGAGTTGTTTTCTATGAAAATGAAAATGGGGTGCTTGAGGGTGATCCAGAAAAGGAAGGTTATTACCTTGCATACCATTTTGCCTGTGCGGATGAGAGTGGTGCAGGGGAGATAAACGCCCTTTTAGGAGTTATGTTTTCAAAGAATGTTCAGGAAGCCATGGAGAATTTCAGGAAGATGCATATAAACACTTTTAATTTCGTACTGGCAGATATTCATGGAAACATCGGATATCAGATGACGGGAAAAACTTTTAAAAGACCAGAAGGAGTAAGTGGTTTGATTCCCACTCCTGCGTGGCTTAAGAAGTTTAAATATCAGGGATATATCTATCCCGATGAGTTTCCCCATCTCTACAATCCTACCGAGGGAATGGTAGTTACTGCCAATCAGGATCTGAATTATCTATCAGAGGCAAAACCTATAAATATTGCCATGGCACCATACCGTGCTGATAGGATTAAAGATCTTTTAAAGGCGAAGGATAAACTCAGTGTGGAGGATATGAAGAAGATCCACTACGACTATTACTCCATTCAGGCTGAAAGAATTATGGAGATTATCCGGCCCTTCATCCCTGATTCCCCGAAGGGTGAAATTTTAAAAACCTGGGACTATATCTATGATGAACGATCCTATGCTCCCACTCTTTTTGAGGGAATTTATCTTGAGATATTGAGGAAGATCCTTGGGGAGAATGGTTTTGGAGAGGATGTGGTGGATTATATGCTAAATGAAACAGCACTTTTTGCTGATTATTACTGGTACTTTGACAGAATAATTCTGGATAAGGATTCAGTATGGTACAGAGGTAAGAGCAGAAATGAGATTATGAAAGAGGCTGTTCCTGAAGGATTGAAAAAGACCCCGGCTATCCCCTATGGTGAGACCAGAAAGATATATCTCAGACATCTACTTTTTGGTGGGAGATTGCCTGAATTTCTCGGTTTTGATTATGGACCAATATCACTGCCAGGTAATAGAAGCACAGTGGCGCAGGGGCAGATCTTTAAAAACGGTGGTAGAGTCACAACCTTCAGTCCTTCCTGGCATTTTATTGCTGACATGAGTGGAGATTCCGCTTATACAAATCTCCCCGGTGGAACTACAGATAGGAGATTCAGTCTCTGGTATGTTAATGATCTTAAAAACTGGTTTGCAGGGAGATATAAGAAATTGAAACCGTGACATTGTTGCTTTCTTGAATATATGAGGGCGGGCCGGAGGCCCGCCCTCATCCTTTTCCAGTTTCACAAATTACATTTTTCTGATAATATATAGAATTCAGAAAGGAGTGTACGGTGAAGAAGGTCCCTCTGCTTGATCTTTCAAGACAGCATGAGCCATTAAAAAGAGAATTAATGGAGGCTATTGAGAAGGTTTTGGATTCGAATCGTTTTATCCTTGGTGAAGAGGTTTCTGAATTTGAGAAGAAAATAGCGGAGTATGTAAATTCAAAATTTGCCATAGGAGTGGGTTCAGGTTCAGATGCTCTTTTTCTCTCCCTCCTTGCCCTTGATATAGGGCCCGGCGAAGGGGTGATTTTGCCTTCCTACACCTTTTTTGCCACTGCAGGGGCTGTTGCCCGAACCGGCGCTATTCCAGTTTTTGTTGATATTGATTACGAGTCCTACAATATTGATCCATCATCGGTGGAGAGATACATTGATGAGCATTGTGAAGTAACATACAG
>JALTID010000159.1 GCA_027004335.1 bacterium | reverse complement strand
CTCTCCCCTCTCTTGGGATACACCTTGAAAATAAGGTCTTGGAAATGGAGTATGTTGCTGTTGATATGCTTGAAGGTGTTGAAAGGATAAAAAGAAAATGGGATTTACCGGTACCCAGGGATGCAAAAAGCGTTATTGCTTATTACACTGACATTATACTCAAAGAATTAAAAATTGGTGGTGCATTTCCAGGTTTCTATCCTATGGTAAAAAAATATGTTCAGGAGAAACTTTTTGATGGAGAGGTGGATATAAATGATCCTCGTGTTCTTTATATGCTCAGCCGTTCAGATGTTCAAGAGAAACTTGTAAGATTATTTGTTGATACATTTAGAAATATGACCTTTTCTGAGAGAGAACCAGAACACATAGATACAATCAAACTCTCTGACGCTCCACCATTTGTATGGTCAAAACAGGTCTATCCAGCAGATAAATGCATATTCAACTATGTTCCGTGTGATAATAAGTTTGAGGTAGATTTCGCCAAGTTCCTGGATAAAGCAAATGATGTAAAAGCGTTTAGTAAGATTGTTCCTAAGATTGGCTTTTTTATTGAGTATAGGGATTCAAAAGACAATTTAAGATTGTATTATCCTGATTTCATTGTAGAAACTCCTAAGGGTGAAAAGATAATAATTGAAACAAAAGGAAGAGTGGATGTAGATGTTGAGTATAAGGATAACAGGGTGAAAGTCTGGTGTGATGATGCTTCTAATTTAACTGGGGAAAGATGGGGATTTTTTAGAGTAAACCAAGAACTATTTGAGAAACACAATTTCAAGAATTTGAAAGAAATTGTCTCAGTTTTAAAAGATGAAAATGAATAGGCAATCTCCTATGAAAACAAGAAGTGATAAGATAGTAGAAACACCATACGCCCTGACTCATCGCAACCCTTCAGGTTGCTTGCCCTGATCTTAAGTCTTCAGTAACTTAATATGTGGGTATTTTGCTTTATTTCTTTTCGTCCAAATCTTGATTTTGTAGGAACTTAAAATCCCCACAACCTCCTCTCAAGAACCCCTCGTTAAAACTTTCACTCTATCTTTTCAACTTAACCCCTGAAAAATTTCATCCAGAAAATCTTCACAACTCCATTAACTTCTATACCTAAAAGCTGACATCATAAATAATGATTAAAAATTCAAAGGGTCAGCATATACATACCCCCATGGAGGTTAACTCCTCCTCTGGAAAATTACTACCAACTGGATATAATGGTTTTCATGTTACACCTGCCCGGATACATATTAGAGTTATGCAAAACGATGGCGGAAAATGGTAAATGTTACTTAGTGGGGGGATCAGTCCGGGATCTTCTCCTGGGAAAGAGGGTATCAGACTACGACTTTATTTTCACAGGAAAAAGAGAAGCTCTTTTAAAGAAGTTTCAAAAATTTTACATTCCTTCACAGAAGAGTGAAGAAACTGTGGTAATCCTCTACAGAGGGAAAGAATTTGAAATAAACCTTACCACTAATTTAGAAGAGAACCTTGAAAAAAGAGATTTTACCATCAATGCAATGGCATATGATCCATTCAGGGAAGAATTAATAGATCTTCACAACGGCAGGGAGGACCTCAGGGCAAAGCTAATCAGAGCCACAGTGGACCCTCATGCCAGATTCAGAGAGGATCCTCTGCGGATAATAAGGGGTGTTAGGCTCAAACAAAAATTACATTTTAATATTGAAGAAGAAACTTACATGGCAATGAGATGGAATGCTTACCTGCTATACTCAGTTAATCCTCTGCGGTTAAAAAAGGAAATAGAAAATATATTGAGTCTTCCGCGACCATCAAAGGTTTTTAAAGAACTTGCAGAGATAAAAGCTCTTCACTACATCTTGCCGGAACTGGCAAGCTGTATTGATGTAACACAGAATAGATTCCATAAATATGATGTTTTCATCCATACATTAAAGGTCCTGGATAATACCCCCTCCAGCAATTTGCCTGTCAGATATGCTGCCCTTTTTCATGATATCGGGAAACCAGCGACAAAAAAATGGAACGAGGATAAAAAAGACTTCACATTTTATAATCATGAGAAATTGGGTACTGCGATAGCTGAAGAAGTGTTAAAAAGGCTTGGAGTAGATAAGAATATCAGGAAAAAAGTTACCTCTCTTGTGGCAAATCATATGTTTTCATACCACCAGAGGTGGAGCGATAGAGCAGTAAGAAGATTTATTTTTAGAGTGGGCGAAGAAAATATAGATGATCTTTTCCTCCTCAGAAGAGCAGACAGAATTGGAACTGGTATGAAGAAGGGATTTGAGGATCTGGAGGAACTAAAAAGTAGAATTGACGAAGAAATAAAAAAGGCCACTATCCCCGATGTTAATTCCATTGCAATTAACGGATATGATTTAATAAATTTAGGACTGAAGGGAAAAGAAATAGGAGACACGAAGAAATACCTACTGGAGAAGATCATGGAAAACCCTTCTCTTAATGAGAAGGAGAAACTTTTGAAGATAATCCGGGAGGAATTTATCCCTTCTCTGAAGCAGAGAAAAAATCAAAATAATTCTCAAGAAACCTGAAAAGAAGCTCATTCAACTCTCTGAAATTCCCATGTCGCATCTCATCTGGTTCCTGCACATATTTACCTCCCCCTTTGAGGTCATCTCCAGAAAATTTAATAAGCTCCTCAACAAGCTCAGGGGTAGTCTCAAGATGAAACTGAAAAGCAACAACTCTATTATCATAGATAAATCCCTGATTCTCGCATCCCTCACTTCTTGCAAAATGAAGAGCTCCAGATGGAAGGGAGAAAGTATCTCCGTGCCAGTGAAATGCTTCAAATTTTCCAGGAAATTCTTTAAAAAAAGGATGAGAAATACCCTCAGCAGTTAGCTCCACAGGGAACCACCCAATCTCTCTGCCACTCATTCGAAAAATTTTTGCCCCCAGTACTTCTGCTATTAACTGGGCACCGAAACAAACTCCAAGGACCTTTTTACCTGAATCTATAAATTTTTCAATAAATTTCTTCTCATCCTTCAACCATGAGTACCTGTTCTCCTCATATACTCCCATAGGTCCACCCATTATTATCAGGAGATCAAATAGCTCTACATCCAGCAGAGAAAAACTTTCAAAAAATTTTACAGTAGTTATAGCAGATCCTCTTTTAACAAGGAAATCTTTAATTCTTCCCGGGGACTCAAATGAAACATGCTGAAATACTAACACTCTCTCCAATTTTCCCCCATTTTTTGAATTAATTTTAATCTAAAATTAGAAAACTGCAACGAAATCCCTCTTATAATCCCACGAAATTATCTATTTGACAGTATTCCAACTATTTGTTAAATTATCCTTATCACAGAAGGAGAAAATCATGCAGTTGAGCAAATATCTGGATGAGGATTTGATTGAGCCTGAGCTAAAGAGCACAACAAAAGAAGAAGTCCTGACAGAATTGACAAATATTCTCACCAAAAAGTTCCCGGAACTAAACAGGGAAGAAATTATCACGATTCTAAAAGAGAGGGAAAAACTTGGGAGTACAGGCATAGGAAATGAAGTAGCTATTCCACACGGGAAACTTAAAAAAGGAGAAGATGTCTATCTTGCTTTTGGTAGAACCACAAAAGGCATAAATTTTGATTCTATTGATGGTAAGCCTGTAAAAATTTTTCTGCTCCTTCTTGCCCCGGAATCAAGACCAACAATTCATCTTCAGGCCCTCGCCAAGATAAGCAGGATACTAAAAAAACAGGATGTTAGAGAAAAAATTCTTAATGCAAAAGATGCAAAAGAAATTTTCAAAATCATTGAGGAAGAAGACTCAAAGCTGTAAGATATTATAATGGAAATTACCATTAAGGAACTGATTGAAAGGGCAAATGAAAATAATATTCCCCTTGAAATCTTGTGTGGTGAAGACGCTCTTGACAACAGGATAAAAAACCCCCGCATTCAGAAGCCGGGGCTGGCTCTAACAGGTTTCACCTACCATATACACCCTGCCCGGGTACAGATTTTCGGAGACACAGAAATAACCTACCTCAAAGAGTTATCAGCCTATAAAAAGAGGAAAGCGGTAAATTTTTTAGATGAGATCTCAATCAGTTGTCTGATCATAACAAAGGGTCTTGAAATCCCTTCTCTTCTTTTGAAAAAAGCATGCAGAAATAAAATACCTCTTCTCAGGACTACCATGCAGAGTTCCGTTTTTATAAGAGAAATTGAAGAATTGCTGAATGAACTCTTAGCAGAAAAAGTTTCAATTCACGGGAACCTCATTGATGTTTTTGGAGTTGGGGTCCTCATACTTGGAAAAAGTGGAATAGGTAAAAGTGAATTAGCACTTTCATTAATAATGAGAAATCACCGCTTCGTTGCCGATGATATGGTAGAAATTGTAAAAAAATATCCGGGAGTCCTCATAGGAAGACCAACAGAGATGTTAAAACACATTGTAGAAATCAGGGGACTCGGGATAGTAAACATAAAGGATCTTTTCGGAATAAGTGCAATAAGAGATACCAAAAGGATTGAACTTGT
The DNA here is from genome assembly GCA_027004335.1 of bacterium. GTDB lineage: Bacteria > JALSQH01 > JALSQH01 > JALSQH01 > JALSQH01 > JALTID01. The sequence continues at coordinate 4,575 of JALTID010000159.1, read as the reverse complement.
GATAGAACTGGTAAAATGGGAAGATGATACCGAATACGATAGACTCGGACTTGAGGAGGATTTCTATGAAATAATGGGAATAAAACTACCTCTCGTTAAGCTCCCAGTAACACCGGGCAGGCAGCTTCCTGTCCTCATAGAGGTTGCAGCAAGAAATTATCTTCTGAAAATAAAGGGGATAGACTCTGCAAAAGACTTCAAAGATACACTGGATAAGATTTTGAAAGAGCAGCAGAAAAAAGAAGAAATAGAATGAGCAAGATACAGGAAATCATAATTGTATCTGGGCTTTCAGGTGCAGGAAAAACCACCGCATTAAAGGCTCTGGAAGACATTAATTTCTACAGTGTGGATAATCTTCCTCTTTCTCTCATACCAGTTTTTCTTGATCTTATGGAGAAAAGTGACCTACCATATGAAAAAATTGCTCTGGGGATTGATGTAAGAGAAAAACCTTTTTTACCGGATCTTAACCGAATCCTAAAAGAAGTTGAATTAAGAAAAATCAACCATAGAATCATATTTCTCTCAGCTAAATCTGATGTACTATTGAAAAGATTCAAAGAAGCAAGAAGGACCCATCCTCTTGGAAGCCTTATAGATATAAGGGAAGCAATTAAAAGAGAGAGAAAATTCCTTTCTCCATTAAGAGAAAAATCCAACTTAGTTATTGATACAAGTAGATTCAATATCCATGAACTCAGGCAACACATAATGGACATCATCAGCCACAAAAAAAACAAATCTACGGTTATCTTAATCTCTTTTGGCTTCTCCCGAGGTGTTCCGGAAAACGCTGATTTAGTATTCAATGTAAGATCTTTACCCAATCCCTTTTTCATTGAAGAATTAAAAAATCTATCCGGGCTGGATAGCAAGGTAAAAGACTTTTTTTCATCAAAAGAAGTGGTAAATACCTTCATTGAAGAAACATTAGGTTATATAAAATTTTTTCTCTCCACTCTAAAAACTCCCCTTTGGAACCCTGTAATTGCAGTAGGTTGTACAGGAGGGCGCCATAGATCAGTTTATGTTGTAGATGTTTTATCTAAGCTTCTTTCGGAAGAAGGTTATAATATAAAAGTAACGCATAGAGACATGGAGGAAGTATGAAGTTTGGAATAATAGTTGCAACTCATGGAGACTTTGGAAAAGAGGCTGTAGAAACAGTAAAAAAAATTGTAGGAGAGCACGATTATGTGTCCTATATCTCTGTGGATTATGACAAAAATCTTTCAATAATTCAGGAAGAATTTGAGAAATTGGTTAACAAATTTCTTAAAAAATACAGACATGTCCTTATACTAACTGATATGTTCGGAGGCACCCCCTCCAATATTTCTTTTGGATTTGTAAGAACAGAAAAAGTTGAAGTAATCGCAGGTTTCAATCTGCCCATGCTTATCAAAGCGGCAAAGCTTGTCGGGGATAATAATGCCTCAAGTTTGAATGAAATAGTGACCACTCTTGCTGCTTATGGTAAAGATAATATCAAAATTGCTTCAAGAGCTTTACTATGAGGTTATGGAAGAAATCCTCTTCATCCGGTGGGGAGGTGGAGAAGGAAATTTATGTAAGAGTAGATGACAGGTTAATCCATGGCCAGGTTGTTCATGGGTGGGTCCCTCATTTAAATATTGATACAATTGTGGTAGCCGATGACAGAGTAGCTTCTGACACTCTTCAACAGAAAATCCTCTCTCTTTCTGTGCCACCAGAAATAGAGGTTTGTTACAGTAGCGTATCAGAGCTTTTAAAAATCATCCCCAGATGTAAGGGGAAAAGAATTCTTCTTTTACTGAGCAGGGTAGGGGATCTTTCAGCAGCCATAAGAGATATGAAGGTTCGCAAAATAAATCTCGGCAATTACCATCCTTCAGAAGGAAATATTGTAAAACTCTCCAGTTTTTTTTGCTGTACCGACGAAGAACTTAAGCAGTTGAAGGAGATTGCGAGAGAGGGGATAGATATAGAAATCCAGAATCTCCCGGATGAAAAAGCAGAAAAAATTTATTATAATTGATTATGCTGGGTGCTTTTTTAAAATATTCTCTACTTCTCCTACTTGGTTCCTTAGGTGGCGTTGAAAGATATACAGCTTTACAATTTTCAATATTACGACCTTTCCCTTCCTCAATAATTTTAGGAGCTCTCTTCGGACATATGGGAGAAATGATGATTCTTGGAATTATATTTGAAACACTCTGGATAGGAAAAATCCCCGTTGGGAGTTATGTTCCACCACATGAGACAATTGCTTTTTACTCCGCAGCAATATTTTTTCTACTCCTGAGAGCCGCAGGGAATTGCAGGGAATTAGCCCTTTCATGGGGAATCTTCTGGGGGATTGGCAATGGAATCGTGGGGAAAAGAATAGATCTCCTTGAAAGATTGGTCAACCTCAGGATCGCAAGATGGGTAGAGAATGAAATAAAAGAAGGTGAAGCAATTTTAAACAGAGGTCTTCTCTACTCTCTGGTATCCCATTTTCTTATCAACTTTTTCTATCTAACTTTTGTCTTAATTATTTCAATTCCCTCAGCATTAATCATCTCCGGGGAATTTAACTTCCATGGTGAGATTTACAGAGTCTTTATAACATCTCTTCTCATGATCCTGTTAATTTCTTACTATTTCTCCCTGAGGACAAGAAAACTTAAGAAGTCTTATACGATAACAAGCATTTCCATTTTTATAATCTTTCTAATAATATTTCTGGAAAAATGGATAGGATAGAAAGAATAAAAATTTTTACGAAAATTATCTGGAGAAGTTTTTTCCTGCAGGCATGGTGGAATTTTGAGAGATTGCAGAACCTCGGCCTTCTTTACGCCCTGGTTCCTCTTCTTGAAAAACTATACCCCGATGAAAAGGACAGGAAAAAGAGAATGAAATTCTACGAAGAATATTTCAATACAAACCCTATCTTTTTCCCCATACTGGCAGGAGTCCTTATAAATATGGAGGAAAAACTTGCAAAAGGTGAAATAGGAGAAGAGAGGATCAGTAATTTCAAAATCAGGATGATGAGTACCCTTGGGGCAATAGGTGACACTTTCAGTTGGGGAGGGATAAGACCCCTTGCAGCTTTTTGTGGAATATTTGCAGCTCTTATATCCAAACCAGTTGTGGGATTGGTTGTATATCTACTAATTTACGACTCTTTCCTGTTCTTTTTAAAAATCCGGGGAATAACGCTGGGGTACAAATATGGCGATCATATCATTGATAAAATTGCTGCAAGAAATCCTTACCGGATAGCATACACGATCATCTTGATTGACACTATCCTTGCATCAGCAGTTTTCACATATCTATTGTTTATCAGCTATGAGTCAGCCATCTTCAGTTTTGCAGGAATAGGAGCAGGGATTGTTATAGCATTTCTATTAGCCATACTTCCATCTGATTTGGTAACTTTGACCTATTTCGTTATACTAATACTTGGAGTAAAGCTATGGCCGGTGATCCTCAAAAGATGAAAAAGGTTGAGAAAAAGATTACTGTACAGAACAAACTTGGCTTTCACGCGAGAGCAGCAGCGAATTTTGTAAAAACAGCAGAGAAATTTCAAAGTGAAGTGATGGTCATAAAAGATGATGTGGAGGCAAATGGTAAGAGTATTCTGGGACTCCTGACTCTGGGAGCGGGGAAAGGTTCAATCATAAAGATTATTATAGAAGGGCCTGATGCAGATAGAGCAATAGAAGCACTTGAAAAATTAGTAAATAACAAATTTGGTGAAGAGGAATGAATGGAGAGCATCGGAAGAAAAAAGAACAAATCTTCAGTGGAATAGGTGTTTACCCTGCCATTGTAATTGGAAAGGTAACCGTTGCTCCAAAAGAAGAAGTAGAGATCCCCAGATATCAAATTCTTAAAAAATATATCCCCTTTGAATTAAAAAGATTTGAGAACGCTTTAAATAGTTCACGAAGTCAGTTAGAAGAAATCTTATCCCGCATAGACGAGGGGACTCACAAAGAAGTTTATTCAATTCTTGAAATAAAAAAGATGTTTTTAAGTGATTCTTCTATGATGGATAAGGTTAAGAATCTCATAGAAAAAGAACAGGTAAACGCCGAGTGGGCAATAGAGAAGATATTAAAAGAGATGGAAAAATTTTTTGAAAAAATAAATGATCCTTACTTAAGAGAAAGGAAAGAGGATCTCTATTTTGTCACAACAAGATTAATCAAAAATCTGAAAGGTGAAAAGTCCGAATTGAGGGAGGCAACAGAAAATCTTACAACGGAGATATTCGCAGCACATGATCTCTCTCCTGTGGATGTGATAAGACTAACTAAGTCAAATGTAAAAGGGGTAATAATTGAAGTGGGTGGGAAAAATTCCCATACATCTATTACCTTGAGATCGCTGGAGACTGCCGGAGTAGTAGGAGTAGAAAATTTTATACCCCACTCTGAAACTGGAGATATCGCCATTGTGGACGGAATTCATGGAACAGTTATCCTCAATCCCACCGCAAGGATGTTGGAAAAATATTCAGAACTTATCTGGTGGTGAAAAGGTTGGTATTTGTTGTGTTTATAATATATTTTTGCTTTCTATTTG
>JALTID010000158.1:1941-3073 GCA_027004335.1 bacterium | reverse complement strand
GTTGTTTAAAAGTGGAGCATCCTCTTTTGTTTTTACCATTAAAATTTCTTTGAGATACTTTTCATGAGGATTATTAAAATAGAAAATAAACCCGAATCTGTCTGCGAGGGCTTCATCCAAAGGCATTGCTCCCATGTAGGTGGGGGGATTCATGGCTGCAAAAATGAATTGAACTTGTTTTAATGGGATCCCCATGAGTCTTCTTGATCTTATGATCTCCAGCCACGTATTCTGCAGCCCAGGTAAAGCCCTGCTGATTTCATCAATGAGTATAAATTCCTTATCCCAGAGAGTTATATCTCCTCTTATATAGTTGAGTTTACCCTCTTTTAATTTCTCCGGGTCTGGAAAACCAACCATATCTTCAAACATTGCCTTGGATGCATCGTAGGCGTGGAATTTTAGCCCGAGGAAGTCCGCAATTCTTTTTGCTAAAAGGGTCTTAGCTGTTCCATGTGGGCCTATGAATAAAACAGGCGATCCGGTAACGAGAGACAGAAAAATAAATGGCTCGAATTCTTCATAACCGTAGATTTGAAGTTTTTTTAAAAAACCTGCGGGATAGCTGATTATCTGTTTCATATGACCCCCTTTTTCCTATTGTTGCAATAGACATGCCATCTCTTTTTTTACTATTCTCGGTATAAAAATACTTCTAATTATAATGTGATAAGTGTTAAACTGTTGGCTATGAGTGCCTATAAATTAAAAATTTTTCATCAAAAAATTTTGAAATGTAAAAAATTTTTAGTAAAATATTTTGAATGGCGGAGGTGATAAAATGAGTTTAAAAGATATTAAGAAAGTTAAAGTCATTTTCACGGCGGATCAGGAGAGCCTCTCCTCTGCTTTTGTGTTAAATTGTAAGGCTCTCAAAAAATTCACCGAAGTGGAAAGGGAATTCCAGAGTGCCATTTTTCTCAGAAAAAGTATTGAGAGAATGTATGAATCAAAGAATACGGTTGCAGTTATTGTGAAGAATCTTCCACCTGAATTAGCGGTGTATGCGGTGGAGGATTATAAAAATGAGATGTTTGAAATGTTTTCTCGCCTTGATGACTCATTTAAGTCAAGAAATAATTACCTGATCTTCTGGCTGAAAAGAGAAATCGTTGGACTTGATTTTCTAAAG
>JALTID010000158.1:0-1931 GCA_027004335.1 bacterium | reverse complement strand
ATTCTGGAGATCCTCTTTTTCCAGAGAGATTAAAAAGGTAAATGAGGATCTTTTTTTCCAGAAATATTATAAAAATGTAAAGAAATATTATCTCCTTATAAGGGATGAGAGAATTTTTTATGATTTTTTTCCTGATTCAAAGGCAGAGTGCAGGAAAAGATATGTCAGGGTAAAAGAGAATTTGAGAAAAGCGAAGTTTAAGGGAATATCAATGGAGGAAGAATTCTGTGTGATTCAGGCCAAGAGCACCCCTGTTATAAAGGAGATGAAGGAGAAACTTGAGAAAATTGCTGAGAATAATGAATCAGTCTTTATATATGGTGAGTCTGGAACGGGCAAGGAATGTATTGCCAGCGCCATTTATACGCTGAGAAAATTTCTAACCAGAGCCTCCGGTCCTTTTATAGCGAGAAACTGTGCGGTAATCCCTGAAAATCTCCTTGAAAGTGAACTTTTTGGGTATGTGAAAGGTGCTTTTACTGGTGCGGATTCAGATAAAAAGGGCATTGTTGAAATGGCAGAGAATGGCATACTTTTTCTTGATGAAATTGATAAGATGCCAATGACTCTTCAATCAAAGTTGTTGAGATTTATCCAGTTTGGAACATTCTATAAGGTTGGTTCCCCTGAGGAGAGAAAGGTGAAAAATGTGAAGGTAGTTGCTGCATCAAATATTCTCCCTGAAAAAGCAATAAAGGATAATAAGCTCCTTCGCGATCTTTACTATCGCTTGTCCACATTTGTAGTAAAACTACCACCCTTAAGAGAATGGGACAGGGATGATAGATTAAGGCTTATCAATACCTTTGTGTATGAGTTTACAAGAAGCAATAGCGGTTTTGCTGAGAAATACATTGCTGATCATGTAGGAAGCAGCCTTAAATTTAAGCTTAATGGCAAGGGCCTCTACTATACAATTTTACCTCCCGAGGTGATTAAGTACCTTTTACAGATGGATTTTAGCGAAGGGAATGCACGGGAATTGAGAAGGGTTCTCATCCGATACCTCTCCTACGGGAAAGTTGAGACAGATGATGAGATATTTGCAGGTAGGGGTTATCTTGTTGGAGGTGAGGGAAGACTTGCGGAGAGAAAAACTTTTGCAGTGGAGCTTAATCTTTCAAATCTGCCTTCTATTGATGATATAAGGAGGTTGTACGCGAGATATGTATATGAAAATCTTGCAGGAGGTGTTAAGAAAAAAGCAGCGGAAATACTTGGGGTGACCTCTCCAACCCTCAATTCACTTCTTGAAGAGTAAAAAATTTATTGTATTAAAAATGTTGAATGCCATTCCAGTTTTATGGATGCTAACGAGAGATCATCGTATTCCACCATGGGGAAAATTATCTTTGACCAGCTTTGATTTTTTATTTTTTTTCATTATGCTGTAAAATTAAGAAGTATAATACATTTTTTCTTGATGAAGTCAAACGGAGAAAACTTCGTTATGGGACTGGAAAAAGGTAAAAAAGTGGTTATAATCAACACCCGCTCCGGTGCTGTAAAGAAGAAATATTTTAAAAAGATTGGAATTTTAGGAACAACATTTGGCTTCCGGTGCTATCCTACTAATTCTCTTGGAGAATTGAAAGTTGTGGCTCATGAGATTTCAGAAAATGAACCTGAAATTATAGCTATTTTTGGCGGTGATGGCACACTTTATCATACCATCAATATCCTGCAGAGAGTGATGGATGAATTACCCCCTTTTATTTTTATGCCAGGTGGAACCTTCAACACGGTTGCGAGAAACTTAGGATATAGAGATAACCCTTTTGAAATTCTAAAAAAACTTGAAAGTGGTTATGATAAAAAAGATGTTCCTCTACTGAGGATAAGAGTGGATAAAGAGGATGAGAATTTCGGATTCATCTTTGCTACTGGATTACCCTTCAAATCTTTTGAACAGTATTACAGCGGAGGAGAAC
>JALTID010000157.1 GCA_027004335.1 bacterium | reverse complement strand
TTATCTCGGTGGATACTGGCAGAGTATAATTTCCAGCTTCATCGGCAAAAATTGCATAGATGAACTTATCTCCTTCACCAGAGGTAATGGTAACTGACTTATTTTCTGAATAGGATACAAAACTGGATGGGTCCCCGGGGTTGCATGGGGAAAAGATATCGCCATATATACAAACCCTTATTTTTTCTGGCGGGGAAATATTATCCTGAACTTTGAGGTGTAGAGTTATATCCTGTGTATTTGTGTAGTTATTGTCAACATTAACTGAATAGATTCCTGGGGGTTGAGTATCAAGAATAATTTCTGCACTGGCTACATCGCTTTCATTCCCTGCTGCATCTTTAACTTTTACATATACCTTTTTAGGCCCATTTTCACCAGAAAGGACGAATCTTACAGGATTTCTGTAATTTTCCCACTCTGCCCCAGCGAAAGATGGATCTTCACTTATTATTATCTCAGATATAATCCCATTATCTGAGGCTGAAGCTTTTATATTTACCGGGTAGCTGTTTGTGAAAGAATTCCCATTGTTGATTTTTGCAGAGAGATTTGAGGGTTTTTGAGTATCCCTGAATACCAGGAGGTTCTCCGATAATGAGCTGCATACTTTGTTATGTGCCATATCTCTGAAGCAGTAGCTTACAGTGTGTAACCCCTCAGAGGCGAGAGTGAGAGAAAAATATGGAATATAGTCCTGCCAGGAACCTGTACCATTGTCCTGAACAATCTCCATAGATTCAACACCTGACGATACATCTGAGACAATAGCTTCGATGGGGATCTGAGCCTGAGATGTGTAGTAGGTATTCCCTGCTTTTGAAGCATATCCTCCCTCTATGGGTACAAAGCGATAAACCACAGGGGGTGTTGTATCAAGGATAATACTACTCTTTAAAACTTCACTTTCTTTCCCATCTTCTCCTCTAAAAATCACGCATACTGTCTTTGTTCCATCGCCTGATGAGAGGTACCAGTTTTTGGTTGCTGAGTACTCTTTCCATTCCCCAAATTGACAGTTACCATCTGAGTCCTCGTTTCCGATTTTCATATCCTTTGCGTTAAATCCATACAGGTTAAGAGTTACCTCTGTTGTGGCTGTGTATTTATTGCTTAGATTCTCTGGAGCGGTTCCATCTGCCAGGTGTCCTACGATCTCAAAATCCCCTGTTACTTTTCTGAGGAGGATAGTTCCCACATCATGAATTTTTTCATCCTCTTTTTTTCCTATTTCAACTTTCCCCTGTATGTAGGGAGCATAACCTTCCTTCTGAGCTACCAGATTGTAATTGCCTGCAGGAACTCCTTTTATAGTAAACTTTCCATCAGGGCCAGCAATCCCACTGAAGGAATAGGATGTGTCTTCACTACTGTAATTTTTGAAAGAGTAGGAGGAGGATTTAAATGGTAAGTTTCCTATTCTTTCTAATAAAATTATTGTTCCTAATGGCGATTTTCCTGTGTTATCCTCAAGAGTTACTACTCCAGTGACTGAAATTCTATGTAGATTCAGATGAACTGTTCCAAGAGAATAGTTCTTTCCAATATTCAATCTTATGGTAAATGAAACAGGATCATAGTATCTTCTACTGAATGTAATAGTGTATTCACCTGGCGGGATTCCTTTAATTGAAAAATTACCATCTTTCCCCTGAGTGAATGAATCCTTTGTAGTTAGATTGCTCTCCAGATGGATCATAACTCCAGAGAAATCACTTTCGTTTTCAAGAGATACATAACCTTCTATTGAAGCTGGTTTCTGGAACCTGACATCTGTACTGGGATCAAAAGGGTTGTTGTGATCCAGTCTTGATGAGCAGGAGGCCATGGAGAAGAGAAAAAGTAAAATAAATAGAAAAAAAAGGCTTATTTTTTTAAAGGACATTTTTTCCTCCCTTCTAAACTTGTTTTTATTTTATCACATTTCTTTATAAATGGATGTGATTTTTATCACATAAGAGGAACTTATTGCTGGGGATTAACTCTTATTATGTTATGAGTTTCCCGATTATACTTTGTAGAAGTAATTCATTCCAGAGGTAGGTATTCATGAATGAGGATCTTCAGGATGGGAATTTTCACACAGTGTTGTTTTTTACATTTATAAAGTAATTTTAATAAATTCTGAGCTATCATGAGGTTACTTTTTATATCATATCCATAGGGATTCAGCCTTACAGCTCTTCTTGCATAAATGAGTCCGATTTTTGAGACCTTGTAGGCTTTTTTCCTGTTTCCAGCAAACATGTAGTTTTCCCACATGAAAAAACAGAGTTCGGCGATCCTCCATTGAGCTTCGTAATTATTGGGGTTGTTTTCAGCAAAATTCATATATTGGGGTAGGAATTTTTCCATTTTTCTTATATAGGGGAAAATTTCTCGCTGTTCTTTTTCCCACGGTGGATGGGAAAAAGAACAGAAAAAGATAACAATGAGAATAAAAAGAGAAACCTCCTCTCCTCTCTATTCATAGCGTAAAAATTTTTATATGTCAATACTTCGTCTTGCTTTCTGCTCATCTCCACAAAGCTTGTGGTGAGTGTTCCGAGCCACTTAGTGACCTTAAACATATCTGGATGTTATATATGCCAGCGGATTTTTCTCAATGCGTCAACTTAAACTGAAAAACTCTGCCCTGAAAATCCTCATCTTTAAACTTCACGCAGGAGAAGATCATGCCGTTAGAAGGGGGTTTTAATAGACTCAGTATTCCTAAAACAGAAACATATATACTTCCATCGGGACCCAACAGGGGTGAGTTAATTGCCTCGTTGGGGATAGACGCAGGAAAAGATATTTAAAAGGCACCGAATTTTTGCTTAAAAATTTGACACTTTCATAATTTTTATATACAATTCTTAAAAAGTGAGGATATAATCATGCTAAAACAGGCTTTATTTGTTACCAATGACACACTAAGTATTTTAACTGCTGCAGAATTTCTCCGGGGGGGAAATGTCCAAAGAGATGAAGTCTATTTTGTTAGCTCACTGGAACTCTTTGATGCAATTGAGGAATTCATTGACGAAGGTTACGACTCCATTTTAATTTCACATGTTTTTCTTCCCCATTTTCATAAAAAGGCAAGGCAGTGGTGGAAGAGAG
>JALTID010000156.1 GCA_027004335.1 bacterium | reverse complement strand
TTACTTCTTGAGACTTTGATCTTTGAATACTTCTGGAGTAGTTGTTTTATCTTTCCCCACTCACCCCTTTCAACATAGGCTTTGAGAATTAAGTTAATTGCCTCATAAAATTCAGGTGAATCTGGTGGAATTTTAATCAGGAGTTTTGCAGCTTGATCAATTACCCCCTTTTTGACTACGATTGCGATAGCCTGTGATATTTGGTTTCCCTTGATCAGCATTTCTACAAGCTTGGTAATATTGTTTGCTTTCTGATACATATCTGCGGCGGCAAGAAAATCTCCGCTTTTTTCGTAGCTTTCTGCAGCTTTTGAGAATTGTCCTGTATTAGCATACATATCAGCCGCTATGGAATGATCTCCTATTTTCTCATACAATTTTGCCGCCTTCTCATATTTCCCGTGCCTTTTAAATATTTCTGCAGCAGAAAGGATATCCCCACTCTGAATATAATTTTCAGCTGCAGAGAGTTCATCTCCCTCTTTCTCGTATACTTCTGCTCTTATTTTTGCAGCGGTATTTTTGTCCCCCAATCTTTCATATATCTCTGCTGCTTTAAGTGGTAACCCTGCGAGCTGATAATATTCAGCAGCCTTTTCCCATAGGTCCTGACTTCTTGCCAGTTCTGCTGCCTTTGAATAGTTTCCACCTTTTTCATAGAATTCCATCGCACGATTATAGTCTCCCGCCAATTCAAAATAGTTTGCAGATTTAAGGGCAAGTTTTTTTAAATTATCGGTAGCCTGTTTTGAAACATTTGGATTGATATCCAATGCTTTTTTTTCTTGAAGATAAAGTCTTAAAAGTAATTCAGCAGCTTTTTTATAGTTCTTGCTTTTTATATATTCCCCTGCTGCCCTATCCAGATACCCACCTTTTTCGTAAACATCCCCTGCTTTATCGTGGAGTTTTGCCCTACTGAGCACTTCTCCTGCTTTAATAAAACTTTTTTCTTTTATGTAATCTTCTGCCGCCCTGTCTGGCTTCCCCGCTTTTTCCCACTCCTCTGCAGCTTCTAGAAAACGTGCAGAGTTTTCAAAAAGATTTGCTGCTGTTTCATGAAAATTGTGATCTGCTGCTAATTGAGCAGCCATAATTGTCTTACCGCTCCTTTTGTACATTTCTATGGCTCGGGGAATTTCTCCTACAATTCTATATAATTCAGCAGATTTGAGAGCTTCTCCTTTTCCCGCAAGGATATTTGCTATCCGTGAGTATTTCTTTTTTTCTTTTGGAGTGAGTACCTTTCCTGGAGGCGGAAGAGAAAACTGTAAGGTTTTTCTACCGCTGAGAAATACTCTGTAGAGAAGGTAGATAAGGATAATCCCTGCCCCCCCAATAACATAATCCAGATAATCTTTTTTTATCCATGGTAACATTTGTCCTGTGATTTCCCGAATCTTCCAGTATGCGCTTACTATGATGGTAATAAAATTGTCCCAGTTAAAGGTATTATTCATCAAAAAGTTTCCTCTGCGGCGTTTTTGTTAATCCGAGATAGCGATAGCTATTCCCGGTTGCAACTCTTCCCTTTTTTGTTCTTTTAATGAGGCCAATCCTTATCAGATAGGGTTCTATCACATCTTCAACAGTATCTTTTTCCTCATTAAGGGCGGTTGAGATTGAGTCAATTCCCACAGGTCCCCCTTCAAATTTTTTGATAAGCATAATTAGATATTCCCTATCTTCTTTACTCAATCCTAATTCGTCAATACCTAAATTGCGGAATGCCCTCAGAGCAATTTCTCCGTTAATTCTGTTGTTGCTGTGTATTTGTGCAAAATCCCTCACTCTTTTCAAAAGCTTATTGGCAATTCTTGGTGTACCCTTGGCTCTTTCAGCTATCAGTTTTGCGCCATCTTTAGTTACTTCAACATTTATAATGTTAGCAGTCCTTCTGATTATCTTAATTAGATCACCCGTTTTGTAATAATCCAGCCTGAAGATCATTCCGAACCTATCTCTGAGGGGAGGACTGACCTTACCTGCCCTTGTAGTAGCACCAATGAGAGTAAACATTGGTAATCTTATACTTATCGGGCGTGCTCCAGCTCCTTCGCCTATCATTATGTGTAAAGTAAAGTCTTCCATGGCCGCGTAGAGCATTTCTTCTACTGCCTTGGGAAGACGATGGATTTCATCTATGAATATTACTGAGCCATTTTCTTCTATTGATGTTAGAAGTGCGGCAAGATCTTTTTTCTGGGATATTGCTGGAGCAGCAGTTACAATTATGTTTACCCCCATTTCGTTGGCGATAACGGCAGCAAGGGTGGTTTTCCCGAGACCTGGTGGACCATAAAAGAGACTATGTTCAAGGGGTTCTCTTCTTCGAAGAGCAGCTTCTATTGCAATTTTTAAGTTTCTTTTGAGGTCCTCCTGACCAATATATTCATTGAATGTTGTCGGGCGAATTTCTTTAAATTCATTCATCTTCTCTGCCTGCTTAGTGAAAGTGCTTTTGCAATAAGTTCTTCAAGTGTGGCATTGTCCCCTAAAAGTTCCAGAGCTTTTTTGGCCAGCTTCCTTGCTTCTCCTTCACCATAATCAAGAGATACAAGAGCACTGGTTACATCGTTCAAGATAGAAAAACTTTTCATGTCCTCTACTGTGATGTTTTTCATTTTATCTTTGAGTTCAACAATCAACATTTCCGCCATTTTTCTCCCTACCCCTCTTGCTCGCACCAAAGAGTTAGCATCTCCACTTAAAATTATACCAGCCAGTTCTGGGAATGAAAAGGTTGAAAGAATAGAAAGTGCCAATTTTGTTCCCACACTGGGGACATTGACCAGCACTCTGAAAAGATCTCTCTCTTCTTTGCTTTTGAATCCAAAGAACTGAATTTTTAATTCCTGAGAATAAAAATGTGTATGGATATAAAGCGATATGCTGTCTCCCTCTTCAACTTCAGGCTCTTCTTCAAGTCTCTGTGGAACATATACCTCAAATCCGATCCCACCTACATCAATTAATAGTTTTCCCTTTTCTTTTTCAAGTATTCTCCCTCTAAGAAAGCCCAGCATACTTCTCCATCTCTTTTGTTATGTAATAATGGCATAGAGCAATTGCAAGAGCATCTGTGGCATCAGATGATCCCTGAATCTTACG
>JALTID010000155.1 GCA_027004335.1 bacterium | reverse complement strand
TATTTTATTATCTGCTGGATAGAAAAGATAAATTGGATTTTGATCTTACTCTTATTCATCTTAATCATGGGATAAGAGGCAAAGAAAGTGATCTGGATGAAGAGTTTGTTAGGGAATTGGCATATAAAAATGGCGTTGCCCTGTTATGGAGAAAAGTGGATGTTCCTGCTTTGAAGAGGCAGGGTGAGACCCTTGAAGAAGCGGCGAGGAGAGTAAGATACAGCTTTTTTAAAGAATTTGAACATGGTTACGATTATATTTTTACTGCCCATAATTTGAATGATAATGTTGAAACAGTTATTTTTAATTTTTTTAGGGGGGCAGGCTTAAAGGGACTCATTGGCATACCCCCGATAAGGGGGAAAATAGTGAGACCAATGTTAGTCATTAAGAAAGAGGAGATTATCAAGTTCCTCAATGAGAAAAATATTCCTTTTCGTCTAGATCGTACCAATTTTTCAAAAAGGTATACGAGGAATTTGATTAGACTTGATATAATCCCGTATATTTCATCTAAACTGGGTTATGATTTATATAGAAAGATAGGAGAGGCGCAGTATCTTCTTTTTTATGAGACTGAAAAATTTCTCAGGCATCATATTCATTCTTTAATGAAGGAGAATTGCCGGAGATATGGATGGGGATGTTATGGTTGTAAAATTGATTGCTTGAGGGGATTAAGTTTCTTTGAAAAGGGTGAAATTTTAAGGGATCTCGCATCCAGAGTGGGGCTTGAGGGAGGAGGAAATTTTGAATTTGTAAATCAAATTGATGAGTTGTTAGGAGGTGGCAGGGAATTTTATAGAGATTTTTTCAGGAAAGTTACGGTCTTTACATTTTTTGATTTTCTCCTTATCTGTCCAGGAAGTTTTAAATACCTTTTGATGGAGGAGAGTATCTCAATTAAGATTCCTGACTCATTGAAACTTGAGCTGTGGCAGATTAATGCTTCTATGGATCCTCTGAAAGATGGATTTGTCCAGGGTATTAAAAAAGATTGTTTTAAGGATGGCATGTTAACAATCAGGCGTTATTCTCCGGGAGATAGAATGAAAATCAGATATGGTCATAGAGTGATTGAAAAAAAACTCAAAGATATTTTTGCTAATAAAAAAATTGGGAAGATAACGAGGAAATTGTTACCTGTGATTCTGAATTCTGAAGGTGAAATTGTGTGGGTTCCCGGTGTTGAGGTAAAATATGAATGTAAAGGTGAAGAATTTTTCCTTTCGGCAGAACTGAGAAAAGGAGGTATTAGTAATGAATAGGAGAGATTTTTTAAATTTTCTCATATCTACAGGTGCTATTGTTTTCTTGGGTTTTGAAAATGGCTGTGGTAGTAAGGAAAGCGAGAATCTGAAGCAATCTCTTGGGATTCCAGCAGGTGCCCAAAAAGTTCTTGTTCTCTCACAATCTTCCCACTGGGATATTAACTGGCAGAAAACCTTTGATGGATATTATAGAGAAAATGTGGAGGGAATAATAAATGATTCTCTTGTACATTTAAGATATAACAATAAGAATACATATTCCATTTGTGAGATCGCTTTTTTAAAAAGGTATTGGGATGACCATCCTGAGAAGAGGGAGGAGATGTTGAAATATTACAGGGAGAACCGTCTTCAGATTGTGGGGGGTGGGTTTACCAGTCCTGATACTCTACTTCCTACCCCGGATATGCTTATCATGGATTGGGTGCTGGGGAATTTGTGGGTTAATGAGAATCTTGGTGGCTTCCCCATAGCTGCATGGCAGCCTGATAGTTTTGGTCATTCAGCGACCCTTCCAGATATCCTTTCATATCTGGGGTATAAATATGTGGGATTCTCAAGAATTGATGGGGCAACGGCTTTTATGTCATGGGAATTAAAGGGTATTATGGAAAAATTGTATGGAGATTCAGGATATAGAAAAGGTTCTCATGGAGAATATTTTTTAAAAGATGGAATATCTCTTTTTCGATGGGTGGGTCCGGGGGGTGGTAAAGTACTTGCATACTGGATGCCTCTTACATACTGTCAGGGTGATGATATTGATTCTGTTTCTCCCGTGACACTTCCCGGTGCAAGATTGACGGATGATTCAAATAATGAGGATCTTATCCTGAAAAGAATAGAAGGTTATATAAATGACCTTGCCCCCTTTTCTAAAAATAGAAAATATCTTTTTGTCCCCGTGGGATGTGATTTTCAATCGCCTCATATTCATCTTGCAGAGTATGCTGATCTGTGGAATAGAAGAAGATATAGAGAGACAGGGGTCTATGCTGTAACTGCCACCTTTGCTGATTTTATGAAGATGGCTGAAAGTGACGAAAAAAATATTCCAGTTTTTCAAGCGGATTTAAATCCATTGTGGACAGGTTTCTACTCGTATCATCCTGTTTTGAAAGAACATTCTACTGTTATTACAGAAAACTTGACTGCCGCTGAAATGGTAAATGTTTTTTCTACCTTTGAAAACAAAGAAGATTTTTATGGAGAAATAAAAAGCATCTGGGAGCAGGCGGTTTTGATTGATCATCATGACTGGATCCCGGGAACAAGCGTTCCTGCTGTATATTATGGTGAACAACTCCCGGATGGAGAGAAACTGAAAGCTGAGTCAAATCAATTAGCAGGAAAAATTATAAGATCTTATATCAATTCGGAGGAGGGTGATCCTACGCTGGTGATATTAAATCCCTTTCCTTTTGATGTGAGATATTATGATGAAATTGATGTGACCCTTCCAGATAAGTATCAGAGTCCTGGTTTTATAGAGGAGAGAGGTAAAGGTCAAGTCTTTCCGGATGAGATATATTCTGATGGTAATGTAAAAAGTGGGAAGCTTGTTGTTGATTTATCCATCACTGGTGGAACCATGAAAATAATAAGGTTGAATAATGTTGATATTAACACTTCACCCTTTGTTGTGGAGGGGGACTATGGTGATTATATTGAGGTGAGAACTGCCTATTATGATCCTGTGCAGATTGAGAAATCTACTGGTGATATAATTGAATTATCTTTTCAATCAAAGAAGTTGATATTTAATGCAAGAGGAAATCAGCTTCTTCTTTATAAGGATAATGGTGGTCCTTACAGAATGGGAATGGAATTGCCATGTGGGGATTATACTTCTATTCCAGCAACTCCATCAGAGACACAGTTTGAAATTCTGGACCAACAGCCTTTTCGTTGGGGGGTAAAATACAACGGGAAATATGAAGGTTTTTCTGTAGAAAAAATTATCTGGTTTTTTCCTGATTCTCCTCTGCTTCTTTTTGAGACAGAGATAACACCGGAGGGAGATCTTCCCGAGCATGTAGCATGGGTCTCAAGATTTGAAACTGCTCTTGCTGGTGATAAATTTTTAGCCCATCTGCCCGGTGGTGTTTATGAGAGAAAAAGGGAAAGTTTCTATTCCCCAACCTACTGGCCGGTGGAAGGATGGCTGAAACTATATTCGGAGAATATGCCTGATGTTCTTTTTGCTTCTGCTGGTAACAGAGCATGGAGGGTGGATAAGGATGGTGTAATAGAGGCGGTTCTCCTGAGAAATGCAAAACTTGAAGAATGCGCTAATTTAGGAGCATGGTGCGAAGAAAAGAATGGATATAGAAGCAGATATCTTCTTTACCCTGCCGAGAGCCTGAGTAATGAAGATATGCTGAGGTATGGTTTTTATTTTGAAAATGGAGTCATGGGTGAAGTGATTTCTTCAAAAGCTGAGGGAGAAAAAACATTTTTTTCGTTAGATCAAAAAGATTTTCTTGTACTCCTGCGTAATAGTTTAAGATATAGAGGTATTGTGGCAGAATTTTACAATCCGTTTCATTTGAAAGAAAAAATTAAATTTAGATTGGGCCTGGAGGGCAAATTTAAGATCTTTAAGGTTAATGGAAGAGAGGAAAAACTTGAGGATGTTGGAAATTTTTCAGAATATGGTGAATTTCAGCTAAGCAACCCGCTGGAATCTTTTCTATTTGAGGAAACAAAGGGGGAAAGTAGTGGATAGAAGAGAATTTGTTGAATTTTTACTTCTTTCGGGGCTTTTTCTTTTCTTGTTTTGAAGACAGTTGCGGTAGAAAGGAGGAAGTTGAACGGATAAAGAGAAAATTAAAAATTCCCTTATTTCAGTTTTTGATGAAATAAAAAATACACGGCGAAATGGTGTACTCGGTGATCATCATGAGTGGATAACTGGAACTGGGACATCTGAAGTTTATTCTCAGGAGCAGTTATCTGTTGTTTCTTCACTGAGAGAAAAGTCTCTTGAGATAGTACATACAGGAAGTGTTCCCGTTAGTTTAAAGCAGGGTTATGTTTCTCTCTATTTTAAAAATAAAGATGGAGCTGGAGAATTATTCCCGGATGAATATTATCCTGATGGTACAGTGAAAACCGGAGAGTTTGTTTTTAGCTTTTCTCTTCCTGCGGGAGGAGTTAGAAGCTTAATTTTTAAAGAGGGGAATCTTCAGGGTGAGAAATTTAACCTTGTGGGAACAACTTGGGTATTTCCAGGTTATCCCTATCTGCAGTTTGTAACAGGTATTTTTTCTAAGGATGAGTCGGGTCTCCCACTTCATCTATTATGGACTGCGAGATTTGAAACCGGGTTAAGTGGAGAAAACTATTTGTGTCATCTTCCCGGTGGTGTAATTATCCGTAAAAGAAAGAGTTTTTATTCTCTTAACAGGAAAGATATAATTGTTTCAAATTTGTTGCTGGAGCCTGCTAAAAATGCTGTAAAAATAAGGACTTATAACCCTCTTCATAAAAAGGTAACACTTACAATGGGTCTCAATCTTGATGGAAAGTACAATTGTTATAGGATAAATGGTATGAGTTAGAAATTAACCTTCAATGAGAAGCAAACGACTTTTGATATTAAAAATAGTTTTGAATCAATTTTGCTGGAGGAAATATGACAGTAAGAATAGCAATAGCACAAGTTAATCCCACAGTGGGGAATCTTAACGGAAACAGGGATCTTATTTTGGATTATTATGAAAGAGCCAGAGAAAAGGAAGCCGATGTTGTTGTTTTTCCCGAGCTTGTTGTACCGGGGTACCCCCCGGAGGATCTTCTTCTCAAGCCCAATTTTATAAAAAATAACCTTAAGACCTTAAACGAGATTGTAGAACTTGTGGAAGAAACTATAGCAGTTATAGGTTTTGTTGATTATGACGGAGATGATATTTACAATGCTGCCGCAATAGCCCAGAGGGGAAGGGTAATTTATACATATCATAAACAGCTTCTTCCTAACTATGGAGTTTTTGATGAGAACAGATATTTTAAGAGGGGAACGCATAATGCTATTTTTTCAATTGGGAATGTAAAAATTGGAGTAAACATCTGTGAGGATGTTTGGTATCCCAATGGTCCGGGCTATTATCAGGCTCTTGTGGGGAATGCCCAGATATTAGTTAATATTTCCTCTTCCCCCTATGAAATTCATAAGGAAGAAAAAAGAAAGAGAATGCTTGCTACCAGAGCGAGTGATTATGGGGTTTATCTGATTTATGTAAATCTTGTAGGTGGTCAGGATGAACTGGTGTTTGATGGTAACAGTTTTGTTTTTGATCCTGCAGGGAGAGTGGTGATGGAGATGCCCCCTTTTGAAGAAGCATTTGAGATGGTTGATATCAATCCGGGTGAGATATTCAGATCGAGGCTACATGATCCAAGGAGAAGGAAAATTGTATGTGTTGATGAGGAAAATGTAAAGGTTGATATTTATATGGCAGAAAAATGGGATGTAGAAAAGAAGTCTATACCCCACCAACAAATAGTTGTGGATACTCCTTCTGTTGAGAGGATATATAAAGCTCTTGTAACTGGTGTCAGGGATTATGTCCGAAAAAACGGTTTTGAAAAGGTAATCATTGGTCTCAGTGGAGGTATAGATTCATCACTTACAGCTGTAGTTGCTGTGGAAGCTCTTGGCAGGGAAAATGTTGTAGGAGTCTCTATGCCTTCAAGATTTACTTCCACAGGTACTAAATCGGATGCCAGAAAACTCGCAGAGAATCTCGGCATAGAATTTTACGAAATCCCCGTTGAGAATATTTTTAATGCGTATTTGGGGGAGTTAGCGCCTAATTTTAAAGGGAGAGAATGGGATATAACGGAAGAAAATATCCAGGCGAGAATAAGAGGAATGATCCTGATGGCTCTTTCAAATAAATTTGGATACTTAGTTCTCTCCACCGGGAATAAGAGTGAATTAAGTATGGGATATTGCACTCTCTACGGAGATATGGTAGGTGGTTTTAATGTTCTGAAGGATGTTTTGAAGACCCGGGTTTATGCTCTGTCAAGATTTGTGAATGATAGTAAGGGAAGTGAGATGATCCCAGAATCAGTAATTGAAAGACCTCCTTCAGCAGAACTTCGGCCTGACCAGAAGGATGAGGATACTCTCCCTCCTTATGAGATCTTAGATGAGATTCTTGTTGCTTATATTGAAGAGGATAAGAGTTTTGAGGAAATCGTGGCAAAAGGGCTGGATCCAGAGATTGTTAAAAAAGTGATAATTACAGTGGATAAAAATGAGTATAAAAGGAGACAGGGGGCGCCAGGTATTAAAATTACTGTCCGAGCTTTTGGAAAAGATAGGAGAATGCCGATCACAAACACTTATCGTGATATTTAGATTTCCTTTCCTAAAAGAGGAGCCAGTTGTTTTATTTTTTCCATCAACTTGCCAAATTTTTTGGGTTTTAGGGATTGTGGTCCGTCACTTAACGCTTCAAATGGGTTGTTGTGGACTTCTATGATGAGACCATCTGCCCCTGCTGATAGAGAGGCAAGGGCCATGGGTTCTACGAGATCCCATCTTCCCGTTCCGTGAGAGGGATCAGCGATGACGGGTAAATGACTCAATTCTTTCACAAGTGGTATAGCACTTATATCCATGGTATTCCTTGTAGCCGTCTCAAAAGTTCTTACACCTCTCTCACAGAGGATTATTTTATTGTTTCCCTCTGATGCAATATATTCAGCAGCTAAAAGCCATTCCTCAATAGTGGCTGCGTAACCTCTCTTTAGAATTACGGGCTTGTTTAGTTTACCAACTTCTGTGAGTAATCTGTAGTTTTGCATATTTCTTGTTCCAATTTGAATTACATCCATCTCTTCAAAGAGATCTATATCTCTTGGATCCATTAATTCTGTTACTATGGGTAACCCTGTTTCTTTTTTTGCGGTAAGAAGAAGCCTGATTCCTTCCTTCTCTAGACCTCTGAATGAATATGGGGAGGTCCTGGGCTTAAAGGCCCCTCCCCTTAACATATGCGCACCAGCTTTTTTTACAGCTTTTGCTACTTCAATGATCTGTTCCTCGCTTTCCACAGAGCAGGGGCCAGCGATGACAGTAAAATTATTCCCACCAACTCTCACTCCATTTATCTCTATTACAGTGTTCTCAGGATGGAAATCCCTGCTGACTAACTTATAGGGTTTCAAAACCCTTATAACTTTCTCAACTCCAGGGTATGTTTCTATACCAAGTTCCTGAAGAATGTTTACATTTCCTCCTATTATTCCCAAAATGGTTCTTTCTTCCCCGGTAGATTCGTGGATTTTGAACCCAAGGCCCGTGATTTTTTCTTTTAATTTTTTAATTTGTTCACTCGTGGCATCTTTTCTAAGAACAAGTATCATGTTGCACCTCCTTTTATGCTGTTTGAATTCCGTCTCTAGTGGTTTCTTTAACTCGATACATTGCATTATCTGCCAGTCTTAACAGATCAAGTTTTTCAAGAGCATCATCGGGGTAGGAAGAAATTCCAAAACTTGCAGTGATTTTTATGTGATACCCTTCTTCTTCCATAAATACATGCTGTTTTAATTTGTTTCTAAGTCTATGGGCTACTCTTAAAGCCCCTTTCTTATCCGTTTCAGGTAAGATAATTACATACTCATCCCCCCCATATCTTGTAGGAATGTCAATATTTCTTAAAGAATCTTTAATAAGGTTACCAAATTCAGATAGAACTTTGCTTCCCACAAGGTGGCCATATGTGTCATTAACATTTTTAAAATGGTCAATATCAATAAAAATAATTGAGAGTTTTCTTGCATGTCTTCGTGCCCTGCTTACTTCCTTATCCAGAGCTTCATGGAGAAATCTGGCGTTATATAATTTTGTTACATCATCTTTTATTGTTAATTCCTTAATTTTCTCTACGGACCTTGCGTTTTCAATAGCAATAGCGGCAAAGTCAGTAAAGGTCTGTAAGAGGATAAGATCATCCTTGGTGAATTTGTTTTCATCAAGTTCATTAATGAGTTCAATTACACCGAGGATTTTACCCTTACTTTTTAGCGGGACTGCAATAATGGATTGGGTTTTAAATTTAATGGTTTTATCAACTTCTTGAGTGAACCTGTGGTCATTGTAAGGGTTATTCGTTATTACTGGTTCACCATGTTTTGCAACCCATCCTGCAATGCCTTCGCCAATTTTGAGTCTTATTCTTTTAAGTTTGTCGGAATCAGGACCTATTGCTATTTCAAAATAAAGCTCTTTTTTTTCTTCATCTATAAGAAGAAGTGACCAATTTTTAGGTTTGAAAAGCTCACTGATTTCTTTCATAATAATTTCAAGAACTTCCCTTGGATTCAGGGTGGATGTAAGAGCTTTGCTTATTTCTATAAATGGAATAAGGTCCTTGATAGCTTTTTTTCTTATTACATCATCCATTTAAAGAAATTTTACCTTGATAAGTATTGATGTCAAGTAAGTTTCTTATTCTGTACGGGTTCCCATTGACCTTTTGATATGGATATAATTATTTGATATAATTTTATCTAAAAAGGAGTTAGTTTTATGATTTATAAAAAAAGCAGGATTAGCATTATTTATGTTTTGACTTTTATAATATTTTTCTTGATGCAGAGTTGCGGAGGGAGTAGTGAGAAGGAGAGGCAAGCAATTTCTATTAAAACCACCACCAATTTATTGATTTCTATTAGGAAGCGGGGGAAAAATATATTTGAGATGCTCAAACCGGGATTTTGTCCTATGGGAGGTAAGATAAAAGGTGACATAACAATTTGGAAAAATAGTAATACTTACAAAATAAAGTACAAATGCACAGTGGATGGAAAGGAAAAAGATATAGAAGTCCGTCTTTCTTATTCAGATGATGAGAGCCAATTTAATGTAAAATCTTCCCCTTTTGATGATCTTGATGTGGAGAAGAGATATCTCATAGGAGATATAAACCTCAGGGCAGGGGAACACATCTGGGGTTTTGGTGAAAATTTTGATTCTGTGGA
>JALTID010000154.1 GCA_027004335.1 bacterium | reverse complement strand
GGCTAAGTTACGCAGAAGCTGAGATAGAAGAACTTGATAAGATTCTCTTTCCTGAGAAAGGAATAATAGTACCCAGAAGAGGAGCCTCAGAACTCAACAAGCTATGCAATAAGAGCGAAAGGATAAAAATCGGCGTTTCAGAAAATGTGATCAAAGCTTCTGATGATGATACAGAGATAATTCTCAGGCTCATTATGGGAGAATACCCAAACTATAGAGGGGTAATTCCATATGATAATCCGGTAATTGTAGAAATTAAAAGAGAAGATTTTATCTCGGCAGTAAAGAGAGTTTCAGTAATTTCCTCAGAGAAATTTAGAGGTGTTAAACTCGTCTTCACACCAGATGCACTTATCCTCACCAGCAAAGATGAAAATACAGGAGATGCTGAAGCCTCAATACCAATTTCACTTGAGGGAAACCCTACGGAAATCGGGTTCAATGCAAGGTACCTTATAGAATGCACAATTCCCTTCAGTGAAGAAACTATATACTTCAAGCTGAGAGATGAAATGACAGCGACTCTCATCTATGAGAAAGAGGAGATGAAAAAATTCGTCATCATAATGCCCCTGAATATCCAGTGGTAGATGGAAATAAGAAATATAGAGATACAGAATCTAAGAAACTTAAAAAAAATCTCACTCTTCCCCTCTTCTGGCCTGAACTTTATAGTCGGTGAGAATGGAGAAGGAAAATCCAGTTTTCTTGAATCCATCTACATCATGGGAAACCTCAAGAGTTTCAAAACCTCCAGAATTAGAGAATGCATAAACTGGGATGAGCAATTTTTTTTTATCAGAGGAAAAACAGACCTACATATTCAAGCAATTTACCTGAACAGAGCAGGCGACAAAAAAGTCAGTCTTAACGGAAAGAGAGTCCCACCTTTAGAATACTTAAAAAATATTAGCGTTATTGGTTTCTTCCCACAGGAAGAATTTAAAATTTTCCAATCTTTTTCCGAGATTAGAAGCCTCATAGATAGAGGGATATTCAACATAGATAAGGAGTATCTCCTACTCTATAAAGCATTCCTACACCATCTTGAGAATAGAAATATCCTGTTGAAAGCCAAAAAAAAAGATGAAAAGCTTTTCAAAATAGTAACAGAAAAATTCATTGAAACCTCTACTAAAATAGATAAGAAAAGAGAAGAGTTCCTAGAAGAGATAAAACCTGTCTTTTCCGATATAGTGAGAAGAATAAGCGAAAATAAATGGAACATAACTTTCTCCTACTTCCCCTCTAAATATACAAAAGAAAAGGCAATAGAAGAGGAAGAGAAGGGTTTTTCACTATTTGGTGCTCACAGGGGAAGAATTCTTTTTGAATTGAATGGAAAGAAAATGAGGAGCTTTGCCTCCCAAGGGCAGATCAAAGTCGCTCTATTTGCCTTCAAGCTTTCTCTCATAAGACTTTTGAAAAGAAGGGGGACTTCTTCAATTTTTCTTATTGATGATATAGGCGGAGAAGTTGACATCAAAAGGAGAAGTTTCCTTATTGAATTTTTATTAGAGGAGAAGATACAGAGCTTTGTAACCAGTGCAATTCCTCTATATATAGAAAACGCAACAGTTTTTCAGGTGAAAAAAGGAAAGATATGGAAGTCACAATAATTTTACTGTTCCTTCTATTTAACTTTTTATCCTTCCCTCCTTTTTCCCTCTTCTTTTTGCAACCACTTGCTCTCTTTCTCTTTATATATCTCGGCTTAAGGACAAAGGCTGGAAATTTGAAAATATTCACAGTTAGCTGGATTGCGCAGTTTTCAATACTTTACTGGATATCATATGCGATAGGACACTATGGTAATGTTTCTCCCCTCCTTGCCCTGATCCCCACCCTTCTTCTCACAGCTTACCTTGCTATTTACCCTCTGGTTTTTATAATCATTACCAGGAAAATAGAAAAGAAGTCCTTTTTTCCTGCTTATACAGCATCCCTCTGGGTTTTTCTTGATTTTATAAAATCAAACTTTTTATCTGGCTTTCCCTGGGAGATAATTGGTTACTCTGTTTTCCCTTTTCAGCCTTTTATGAATGTAACGGACATAGGAGGAATATTCCTTGTGGAGTTTCTCATGATATTTACAGTCTCTATTTTTTTTACAGAGAAAAGAGGAACTTTATGGAAGACAGCTGCGCTTCTTAGTGTTGCCCTTGTCTTACTCTATGGCGAGGTTGATTCTCTTGTCTGGAAAAGAGTAATCATAAAAAATGATAGAGAACTAACCATAGGAGTTGCCCAGGGAAGTATAGACCAATCTGTGAAATGGGATAAGAGTTACCGGAAGACAACGCTTGAAATCTATTCTAACTTAACTGAGAAACTTTCAAAGGAAGGAGCAAGAGTTATTTTTTGGCCAGAGACTGCGATCCCTTTTTATTTTCAGAGTAATCCCCTCTCTTCCAAGATAAGGCAAATTGCTATAAATAATCAAACATACCTTGTTGCGGGTAGTCCTGCTTACAGATACGAACAAGGAAAGGAGAAGGAGCTAAACAGAGTTTATTTAATTTCTCCTTTGGGAAAAGTGGAAGACTTCTACGATAAAGTCCACCTTGTACCATTTGGTGAGTACCTTCCCATGGAAAAGTACCTTGAGCCAATAGCTGAGAAATTTTTCCCAATGGTTGGTGTTATGTCACCGGGAAAAGAGATAAAACCACTCTCCAACAATTTTAAGGTGGGAGTACTTATATGTTATGAATCAATATTTCCTGAGATAACAAGAGGAATGATCAAAAAAGGAGCTACCCTTATGGCAAACATAACCAACGATGCATGGTTTGGTAAAACCTCGGCTCCCTATCAGCACTTCTCTCTTGCGGCGTTTCGGGCGGTTGAGAGTAAGAAATATCTTGTTAGATCTGCAAATACGGGAATTTCTGGTATCGTTTCGCCATGGGGAGAGGTTTTAAAAAGTACCAGAATATTTAAGACAACGGGTTTTGTGAAAAAGGTGAAACTTATAAACAAGAAAACTCTTTACACAATAAGTGGAAACTGGATTGTATGGGTCTCCCTTTTTCTTCTTCTTACATCCCCCTTTATATGATTTTTTCCTCTGATATAATAAAATTATGGATTTCCCATGGGTTGCTGATAAGAGATACAACGCCTTCGGGCCCTATC
>JALTID010000153.1 GCA_027004335.1 bacterium | reverse complement strand
TGAACCATCTATGGGTCTTGCTCCTGTGATTGTGCGGGATATTTTTAAAATAATAACAGATTTACGAAAAGAACTTGATCTAACAATCCTTTTAGTGGAACAGAATGCTAAAAAGGCACTGGAAGTCGCAGATAGGGGATATGTACTTGAGACTGGTTCTCTTGTTTTTGCAGGTGATGCAGATGAGCTAAGGAAAAGCAGGGAGATTCAGAGAGCATATTTAGGTAAGGAAGAATTCCTTGATTGAAGGAGGTAGAGATGTACTGGGAAGAAAAATATGAGACAATGCCAAGGGAAGAACTTGAACAGCTTCAACTGGAAAGGCTGCAGGGCGTGGTCAACAGAGCTTATAGAAATGTTAAGTTTTATAATGAAAAATTTAAAGAAGTAGGAATTACTCCTGAAGATATAAAATCTCTGGATGATGTGAGGAAACTTCCATTCACAACAAAAGATGATTTGAGAGATAATTATCCCTATGGAATGTTTGCTGTGCCTCTGAGAGATATTGTGAGAATCCACTCTTCCTCTGGTACCACCGGGAAGCCTACGGTGGTTGGATATACAAGAAACGACCTTGATATCTGGAGTAATCTTGTGGCGAGGATAATGGTAGCTGGTGGTGTAACAAAGGATGATATTATTCAAATTTCATTCGGTTACGGATTATTCACGGGCGGCTTTGGTCTCCACTACGGTGCTGAAAAAATTGGTGCCACTGTGATCCCAATCTCCAGTGGGAATACTGATAGACAGATCATGATCATGAAAGATTATCACACCACTGTTCTTGTTTGCACCCCCAGTTACGCTCTGGTAGTAGCTGATAGAATTGAGGAGCTTGACATTGATCCCCGATCCCTTTCCCTTCGTACAGGTCTTTTTGGGGCTGAGCCATGGTCTGAAGGGATGAGAGAAGAGATAGAGAATAAGTTAAAAATTAAGGCTTATGACAATTATGGTCTGAGTGAAATAATTGGCCCCGGTGTAGCAGGAGAATGTGAAGAGAAGAATGGCATGCACATAGCTGAGGATCATTTTTTTGTGGAGATAATAGATCCTGAAACAGGAGAGCCACTTCCACCGGGATCAGAGGGGGAGCTTGTAATAACCACTCTTACTAAAGAAGCTCTTCCCCTTATCAGATACCGCACAAGGGATATCACGAGACTACATTATGAACTGTGCGGATGTGGGAGAACAAGCGTAAGAATGGAGAAAGTGAAGGGAAGAAGTGACGATATGCTTATTATCAGAGGTGTGAATGTATTTCCATCTCAAATAGAAGAGGTGCTTTTCTCTATTGAAGGGACCGAACCACATTATCAGATTATTGTGGATAGAAAAAATAGACTGGATACTCTTACTGTATTAGTTGAAGTTTCTCCTGAGATTTTTTCTGATGAAATGAAAAAACAGAGACAGATAATTGAAGAAATAGAGGAAAAATTATTTTCAATTCTGGGATTAAGAGTAGAAGTAAAACTCGTTGAACCAAGAACTATCCAGAGGTTTGAGGGGAAGGCTGTAAGGGTAATTGATAATAGGAAGTTGTAATTTCATAATTTTTGTGTAAACTAAATTCAAATGAGTGACGCAATTTTAGAAGCGCCTGTACTTGTTTTAAACAAATCTTTTTATCCCATCCATGTTACCACTGTGGGGAGAGCTTTCGCCATGCTCTTTAGAGGAGTAGCAAAAGTTGTGGGACCCGATTATTCTCTATTTTCCATTGATTCCTGGATGGAGTTAAGAGTTGCAGCAGATGAAGATAGGATTCGCACGGTTAGCAGAGTCATAAAAGTCCCGAAGGTAATATTGCTTGTTGCTTACGATAGGATACCTCGTAGGGAAGTTAGATTCAGCAGGTATAATATATTCTTGAGGGATAACAATATCTGCCAATATTGTGGAAAAAGATTTCCTAAAAAAGAGTTGACGATAGATCATGTGATCCCTCGTTCCAGAGGGGGTAAAACTGTATGGGAAAATGTAGTTACGGCGTGTGTTGCCTGTAACACAAAAAAAGGTAATAGAACTCCTCAAGAAGCGGGAATGAGCCTGATCAGAAAACCTTACAAGCCAGATTACTTGAATTTTCTTAAAAATTTTAATAAAAATAATGTGAAGGATGAATGGAAGCAGTTTCTCAGTTTTATTGATGCGGCATACTGGAATGTGGAATTAGAAAATGAAAATGAGGAGTAAAAGGAGAAAGAGATAGGAAGGATAATTGCATTTGGTGGTGGAAAAGGAGGAATTGGAAAGAGTATTCTTACAGCAAATATTGCCAATGTTCTTTCTTTTAGAGGTAAAAAAATCTTAGTGGTGGATCTGGACCTTGGAGGTTCAAATCTTCATACTATTTTCGGCATTTCCAGAATAGAGAGAAATATTTCTGATTTTATTTTTAGAAAAGTTCGTAGTTTGAACGATGTTGTTTTTAAACCGTCAGGTTATTCCTTTGATTTTATTGCAGGATTATTAACCTCAGTCCCAAATACTTCTTTTCCTGCTGCTACGAGGAACAAGTTGATAAGACATCTTAAGAAACTGAGGTATAGTTATATCCTTCTTGATCTTGGTGCGGGAATTACTCCTCA
Organism: bacterium; assembly: GCA_027004335.1. GTDB lineage: Bacteria > JALSQH01 > JALSQH01 > JALSQH01 > JALSQH01 > JALTID01. The sequence continues at coordinate 545 of JALTID010000153.1, read as the reverse complement.
TGTCCTTGATTTTTTTAATATTGATCAGGGTGTTGTGATATTAACTCCTGAACCGACATCTGTGGAAAATGTTTATAGGTTCATTAGAGCTGCTTTCCACAGGAAGCTGATGAAACTCAATACTGCCCCCCGCTGGAAGAAGCTTGTGAAAGATGCGCTTGAGAAACCTGGAAGTTTTTACAGAGAAGATATTTTAAAATTTCTTGAGGATGTAAAGAAAAATTTTCCAAGTTACCAGATTCTGGTTGAAGAGGTTATTGAAAACTTTAAGACATGGTTAATAATAAACATGGCAAACAAGAATAGTAGCATGGGAGAAGATATTCCTTTAATCGCAGAGAGGCTTCTTGGGCTGAAAGTTGGATTTTTAGGCACCGTTGATTTTGATACAAGGGTGAGTGAAGATGTGAGGAGAAGGCTCTTAACCACAGCAATTGATACAGATTCTGATTTTTCAAAAGATATTTCCCTGATTGCTGAAAAGATTGCCAGAGTAATAAGATGAAGGACTATTACAGGTTGTTAAATATTAAACCAGATGCTTC
>JALTID010000152.1:1737-9383 GCA_027004335.1 bacterium | reverse complement strand
ACCATAAACATTGCCTGAAGGTCTCCCACGGCGGGGCCATCAACCCGTGCCATAAGATCCCTCCAATTGTAACCGTGGAATTTGGGGCCTGCATACTCACAGGATATATTCATTCCACCAATAAACCCAATTTTACCATCAATAACGAATAATTTTCTGTGTAATCTTCTATTTAATTTTATAAGATTTAAGGAGAGCAGAGGGCGGAATACAACGAGGTGAATTCCTGCATTTTTCATTTCCCTGAAAAATTTTCTTGATGCACGCATTGAGCCCACAGCGTCGTATATTATATTTACCTCCACCCCCTCCACTACTTTTTTGATGAGTTTCTCCTTGAAGATCCTTCCCACATAGTCAGATTCCAGAATGTAGGTGGAGATATTTATATTTTTTTCTGCTCCTTCTATGGCTTTTAGAATTTCATCGTAAGCTCTGTCACCGTCATCATAAATTATTACTTCATTGTGATGGGTAGGCCTGAGAGCTGCAAGTTTTCTGTATCTTTTGTATCTGTGAAACCTGTATGATCTTTCAAATATTGGGTGAAGCTTCCTCCATGAAGGTGGTTCTGGGGGAGGAATGGAGGGTGTCTCAGGTATGCTCATTCTTTTTTTGTTTCTTCTACCAGCCATTTTTCTATGGTCTTGCTTATTATTCCCAGGCCCTTGGAGTAAAAGTGGTCAGCTTCAGGGATAACTTCCAGTTTGATCTCTGGGTTTTCTTCTTCAGCTTTTTTAAAGATACTTATATCTCCAAATTGGTCTTCCCCACCTGCAATTATAAGTGTTGGAAGCTTTATTGATTCTAATTCCATTGAAAAAAGTTTCACAGGGGGGGATAGCAGGAGAATTTTGTTAAACAGTAATTTACCATATTTTTTATAAACAAGCAGGGTGATCAGAGCTCCGTAGGAGTAACCGCTTCCAATGAGTCGGCTCATACCTGTGTTTTCTTTTTGTAAATTTGCTGCAGATAGGTAATCTTCCATTCCAGAATCAAGATCACCTGTGATTTCTCCCTGGCTTGCTCCTACTCCCTTAAAATTAAATCTGAGTGTTGAATATCCAGCTTTGTAAAAGCCATAAACCATTTCAGCTACAACTGGATTTTCCATACTTCCGCCATACTCTGGGTGAGGTGGAGCGATAACAGCTGCTCCTCTTTCACCTTTTTGGTAAAGGCCTTCCAGAACAGTCTCATCTTTTACCGGTATGAGTGTTGGTCTTTCAAGAAATTGATCTGGAAGAACCATTTTATTCTTTAACTATGATGGTTATCTTCCCGGGATCTATTTTTACATCTTCTACACTGAAATCTTCACTTTCAACAAATTTTACCCTGGACAGGATGTTTTTTAAATTCGCATGTAAAAATTTGCTTTTTTCTACCTCCAAATACCTGTTTGGAGGAATAATTGAGAGGATTTTTTTACTCAGGCCGAAGAAAGAAGGTTTAATTTCTTTTATTTCAAATTTCACCACTCCCGTTGAGGGGTCAAAATCTTCCTTTTTAACTGTGATAGTTATCTTCTTACTCAATCCGGGGATCTTTACCTTTCCGTTGAATTCAAGAGTATCTTTTGAAATTGTAAAGTTAGGATTCTCTACATTTTCTCTTACCCTGCGAGATTTTTCAACAAGTTCCAATAGCTTTCTTTCATCCAGTGTAATTTCTCTGGTCTGGCTCATACTGACCTCCATTTTTAATTAAAGCAGATTTTCTTTTATCCATCTTTCCGTTTCTTTAAAAATTTCTTCCACTTCTTCCCGGGAGAGCCCCGCCCCCATAGCAATTTTAGTAGCTGTTTCTCTGGTAGTAAGATCATAAGGTGAGTGAGAATCTGTGTCAATTATAAGGGTTGCTCCATATTTTCTGGCAAGTTTTGCCACATGACCGTTGGTATAGGAATGTCCACCCCTTGTGGTGATTTCAAGTTTAACTCCCTTCTCTGCGGCTAACTTAACATCCTCTTCTGAGATTAAACCGGGGTGTGCCAGAATATCTGCTCTACCTTCAATAGCTGCTCTATTGGTACCAGGGGCCACAGGTTCAACAATTGTTTCACCGTGGATGACTACGACTTTTGCACCTTTTTCTCTGCAGAGGTGAATTAATTCTGGAATCAGAGGGGGTGGAACATGGGTAATTTCCACGCCAGGGAAAACTCTTACCTTAAAACTATTTTGCATCTTTTCAATAGCATCTGAGAGATGTTCTATAACAAAAGCGTAGTTAGAATAGTCCACATGGTCAGTGATGGCAAGATAGTGGTATCCCTTATCTTCGGCTCTTCTGATCAGCTCTGCAGGGATCAATTCTCCGTCGCTGAAAAGCGAATGTGTATGAAGATCAATCATTCTTTCCTCCCTTTTAGCTCTATCTTTACCAGTTCTTTAATGAGATCCAGAAAACTTTTTTTGCTTACTTCAGGCATAAAGAGAGCATCCTTATCAGTACTTTTATCAAAAAACAGTGAAGAATATTTAATTCCTGCAAGATCGAGAAGCCTGCTTCTCTGCTCTGTGAGGTAGAGAGCATCCTGAGTGAACTCATCATACAGGTAAAGCACAGATACTATGTTTTTTTTAAAGGTATTTATAAAGGGAAAAGTTTTTTCAATGTCCACTACAATGTAGAAATTGAAGATAGCTCTCCTGGAGAGCGGAAATATGCCTGAAAATTCTATAAGATTATCCGGATTCTCATTTATTTTTTCCCTTATTAAAAATTTTGTGATCCTGTCGGATTGTTCAGGGTATTCAGGTACCAGGATAATTATTCCTCTATATGCTGGAGCCTGGAAAGCAAGCCTGTCGGAGAAAAGATCAACCAGGTTTTTCTCCTGTTCTGGAGATATAATCCCCTGACTTTTCTCTATTTCTGATTCTTCACCTTTCTGAGGTATAATAATGCCCCTATCAATTAGTTCTTTCAAAATTTTCAGTACCTCGGAGTCAGGCATATTTAGAGAATCCAGGATCACATTTAAATAGGTGGTGTAATTAAGCAGTGAAATTATTTCCTTGACCAGAGAATCGCTTTCTTTCAGTTTTGTCTGGTAATCTTTTGCAATCTTGAATTCTCTTATTCCTTCCAGTTCTTCCATATATTTCTTTGCCTCATCTTTTTCCTTTATTCCCTTGAGGATAAGGTGGGGTGTTGGGTACATGATATCTTTCTGGCTCTCTACTATTTGATTGATGAATGTGGAGGATCCAATGTTACTTTCAAAAATTCTGTATAGTGCTTTTTCTCCTTTTAGTTGGCCTATTCTTGCCGTTACGATCTCTCCATTCTGGAGATAAATCTTCCCTTTCTTATCTTCAATTTCAAGGTCAAGAACCCCTGTTTTCTTGTTCTGGTAGAGGAGCTGGAGTATATCTATCACAGAAATTTCGTTTAGGTTAAAAGAAATTACTTTCTTTTTTTGAAGCTGTTTTTTTATTCGGGTGGAGGGAAGCATTTCATTTAGGGTTGTAATAAAAGTTTCAGGCTCTAATGGTTTTGCAATGAGGACATCCGCTCTAATACCTGGGTTAATTGCTTCTCTACTCTGATAAATTACCAAGAAGGGGATTGATGATGTATTGGGATTGGTCCTGACAATTTCAATAAGCTTATCAATATCCAAAAGTTCAAGAGGAGGAAAGGCAACTACTACTGTATATCTACTTGACAGGATCTTATGGAGAGCCTGAATACCATCTCCTGCTACATCTATTCCGCTCGGAAAATGGTGAAGGTACTCTTCAATGAGTAAAAGGTCTTCTTCTCTGTTTGAAACTATTAAAATTTTTCCTGTCATTTTCCTACACCGGCGGTTTCAGATATAAAAATCTCTGCAATTTTTCCACAACTTCTTCTACTAAGAGTGTATCACTGCAGTGGATTCCTGGGAATAAATCTTCATCCTTCCAGAAAATATGAAGATAGCTTCCCCAGTGGCTCAGCAGTATTATAAAACCATATTTCATTAAGATCTCATTATCAATAGCTATAATATATTTTCTTCCGTAGCCTGTTTTTGCTGGGATATCCATTTTGTTTGTAAAGAAAAAAACCGGAAAGGCGGTGTCGTTTCCTGCATCAAGATATTTTTCTAAAAGATCCAGGAACTCTTCTTTTTTAAACCATGGGAGATTAATATACCCTATTCCCCTGTTTCCATGACTTATCATTTCTCTTATAAAGGTTTCTATTTGTGTAATAATGGTGCTTTTGTTTATTCCCCAGAATCTCGGTGCGAGCTCTTCTTTATTCTGGAGTTTGTTTTTCATGATCACGGACCTCAGGTAATCCACCACTTCAGGAAAACTGAGATTGCCAATTTTAAATCCGAAGAAAGGATTGTATTTGTCGTTGAGCCCGTTAAACAGTGTTGATTCCAGCTCTGTCCATGTAGTACCTGTAACTGGATAAGAAGCAATATTGTATTTTACAACAAGTTCTCCCGTCTTTCCCCCTTTTGAAAAGATTGAATGGGTTCTTAAAATGTTTTTAAATCTCCTCAGAAAATAGATAACACCCATATAATCTGTACTGGTTAAGATAATGAGATAGGAATCGCTATTGATTTCTCCTATAACATCACTGGCGCGGAGGGTCTGAGCAATATCATTTATAAATTTCTTCCATTTTTTTCCAACAGTGTCTCCAAAAAGTTTCATTAAAGTCTCCTTGTTCTCAAGTCTAAACAGAAGGAAGGAGATGGGATTAGAATATCTTCTGGACTGATGCAATCCTTTTTTTATAAACTCAAGTAAAACTTCCTTTTTGAGAACGCCTTTCTGAGCAAAAGTTGAGATTTCCCTTTTCTGATAAAAATATTTGAGGCTGTTGAAAAGAGCCATGGAAAGGAATTCTCTGTAAATTTGAAGTTTTTTTAGCTCTGTTTCATTCAGTTTTTTCCTAAATCGGATTATTCCAAATATCTTTCCTCTATTTGTAAGGGGAAGAAGTGTACCGTTTTCATAAGTTATTGGATTACCTTCAGGGGTAAATTTTTCTTTTATTCCTGAAGGGAGCTTTTCCTCGGCAATGTATGTTCCTCTTATCCCTGCAAGGTTTAGTGTTTTTTCATCAAAATCGTACAGCCATATCTCTATGTTTGTTTCGCCTATTTCCAATTCCAGGAAATTAAGAATCTCTTCAGTCTTAAGATCAGGATCGGATATCTCAAGGAATTTCAAAGACTTTTTCATTTCAAGGAAAGTGGTATAATATTCAAGGCTTTCTTTTAGAGCGTGGTTCACTTCAAATTGGAGTTTTATGAGATTTATACTCTTGCGAAGGATAGCCTCTACCTCTGATAATTCAGCAGGGATAATGATATATTCAAAATCTTCTGTTTTCTCCATCTTGAGAAAGTTTTTCAGTGTTTTTAATGTTCCTGCAAAAATTTTTACTCTGGATTTGATTGTTCGGGGATTTGTGCCTACCTGAGATTCTAAGTCAATAACAGATATATTTCCATCCTTTTCTACAATAGTTAGTCCTAATTTTCTTGAGACCGTTTGAATAGAAGAGGTTAGTCCAATATTGTCAGAGTGTATTGAAAGGCTCAATCTTTTTTCTTTATTTTTTCCCATATTATCCATAAGTAAATTCCCACAATTACTCCTGCTGCGTCTGCCAGCCAATCATAAAAAGAACAGCTTCTGTATGGTATAAAACTCTGGTGCAGCTCATCCAGCACTCCGTAAATTGTCCCTATAATTATTGCCCAAATTTTTTTTTCTGGCAATGCTCCGGTGAGGAAAACTCCTAGAAGAAGGTAAAGAGAGAAGTGAATCACCTTGTCCGCCCCATATGGTAAAGGTACAAGTTCCTTTCCCGGAATAGAAGAAAGGTAATATAGAAAGATCATCTGAAAAATTGCAAGTGATGTCCATATTACGCGATTACTTTTTCTTTTAATAATTCACCTCTCAGTGAGTTCTGATATGCTTCTGTGATCCGAACCTTAACAATTTTTCCCCTGAGTTCAGTGGGTCCCGGGAAATTTACTATCCTGTTGCACGGGGTTCTTCCAGATATCTCCAGAGGATTTTTCTTACTCTTTCCCTCCACCAGTACTTCCTGTATAGTTCCTGTTTTTTCTCTATTTTTCTCAAGGGTTATCTTCCGCTGGATGGACTGCAGGATCTCCAGTCTCTTCTGAGCTGTTTCAGGTGGAACTCTATCCGGGAATTGAGCTGCTTTTGTGAATGGCCTTGGAGAATATTTAAAGGAGAAGAAATTGTCATATCTTATTTTTTCTACTGCTTTTAATGTCTCTTCAAAATCTTTATCGGTTTCTCCGGGGAACCCCACTATGAGATCCGTTGTAAGGGCTATTTCAGGTCTTGCTTCTCTCAGTTTTTCAACGATATTGAAATAGCGCTCCACTGTATATTTTCTGTTCATGAGTTTTAAGATTCTGTTTGAAGCTGATTGGAGGGGAAGATGCAGGTAGGGAACAATATTAGTGTATTTTTTGAAAAGATTAATTATCTCGTCAGACATATCCTTTGGATGACTGGTAATGAATCTCAGTCTTTTAACCCCCGGTATATTTGCAACCTCTTCTAACAATCTCGTGAAATCCCACTCATCAGGGTCTTTTCTCCCATAGGAATTGACATTCTGCCCTAGCAGAGTTATATCCTTTATTCCCTCTGAAATTAGATGCCTGATATCTTCAATAATATCCTGATGGGACCTTGATATCTCTCTTCCCCTGACATAGGGAACGATACAGTAGGTGCAGAAATTATCGCACCCCTCCATTATTGTTACATATGCCGAGACTCCCCTTATAAGAGAAGGTGAGAATTTTTTCCTGAACCTTTCCATTGGGGAATTCAGAAAAGAAGTTTTTACAACTTTTCCAGTCCTGTCAATTTCATCTAAAATATCATCAATCTGCTGGGTATAGTGGGGACCAACCACTGCATCAACATATGGCATTTTTTTTATAAACTCCTCTCCAATCTGCTGAGCTGTGCATCCTGTAACGATCAATTTCCCATGGTTTTTTTCTTTAAATTTCCTGAGTCTCCCTGCGGCACTGAATACTTTATGCTCGGGTTTTTCTCTTACGCTGCAGGTGTTAACTATTAGGACATCTGCGTCTTCGGGTGTGGAGGTTATAGAGTATCCCTGTGCTTTTAAAATCGTCCCCATCATCAGGGAATCATACTCATTCATCTGACAACCGTAGGTCTCAATATAAACTCTCACTCTTGAAATCCTCTAAGATTTAGTATATAAGATACCATGAAAAAAGCAATTGTCGCATGGCATGAAGTGCTTATTTGCTTTGCCCTTTTCCCGATAAGTTATAAAATAATACACAAATGCCCCGGTAGCTCAGCCAGGATAGAGCGCAGGCCTCCGGAGCCTGGTGTCGCAGGTTCGAATCCTGTCCGGGGCGCCATTTTCTTCCGGTAGTAAAAATGGAAAGGCTTTTTCATTATATTTATCAGGATGTAAAGTACAATAGAAAGGAGCTTTATCATACTCTTCGTAAATTGTCAGATATTTTTCTTGAAAACGGTGTGGTGAACTATTTTGATAAGGAAAAAAATCTGTTTGCGTATCTATACTACTTTTATCCTCAAAGTGTATTGAAAAATTACCTTGTTATTAATGAACTTCAGTTT
>JALTID010000152.1:0-1727 GCA_027004335.1 bacterium | reverse complement strand
TAGTGGCCGGTCTTTCTCCCTCTGCAGCTGCTCTCATTATTTATCTCAGTGATAAGAAAAAGTTTCCGGAGGAACTTAACTTCACAATCGTTGAAAGATCTTCTCTGGCAAATGATCATGGTAGAAGATTGATCCATAAGGTATTGAAAACTCACAGGACAAACCATGTAAATGTGAAATTTTTCAGAGGTGATTTTGTAAAATATATAAATAAAGTAGACGGCCCATTTGATCTAATTTTCATGAGCAACTCCTTTAAAGAATTTTATGTAAGACTGGGAGATTTTTCCTTTATGGAGAGGATCTCTGAGATTTTATCTTCTGAAGGAGCAGTTGTGGTTATTGAGCCTGGTGCCAAAAGGGAATCAAGGGATCTGATAGAATTGAGAAACTACGCTGTTTCAAAATGTAGCTTGCATGTGTATGCTCCGTGTCTTTCCAGCGATATCTGTCCTCTTTCCAGTAAACCCGATGAATGGTGTCATGTTTCAAGGGAATGGGACCCCCCCGAACTTACAAGAGCTCTCGGGAACATGCTCAAAAGAGATTTTAAAAAGATCAAATTTAGTTATGCCATTTTGATGAAAAAAGATATCAATTATTCACAATATCTTCTCAAAAAGAACTCCCTTGAGGGGGAACTCTGGCATGCTTTTACGGAGTTAAGAAAGGAAAAAGGAAAGGTAAAATTTCGTGCCTGCAGTGATAATAAATGGGCAGAAATTGAGCGACTGGACAGGCATAGAAATGAAAATAACAGAGATTTTGATGAAATAAAGAGTCATACTATTGTTAAGATAAAAAATTTAAAGGAACTTCAACCGGGCTCCCTCAGGATTGATGAGGAGGGCATTATAAAAATAATTTACAGGATGTGGTAAAGAAATTCATGAGAATGTCGGTTCTTATGTAATAGGTTCTTTACCTTTTAGCCTTCCTCTTTTTTCTATTTGGTGCTATAATTTATTAGAAGGAGGGGCCATATGAAAAAGTTACTTTTGTTTTCTACTTTTTTAGCTTTTGTTTTTTTAGCTTTACCGTTAAAAGGGGGAAAGAAAATGGAAATTAAAAGTCCTGCGTTCAGTAATGGTGGGAATATCCCTATGAAGTACACCTGTGATGGAGAGGATATTTCTCCACTTCTGGAGTGGAGCAATGTCCCTGCTGGTGCTAAAAGCATCGTCCTTATAATGGATGACCCGGATGCTCCTATGGGGACATGGGTACATTGGGTAATTTATAACATTCCTGCTACAGTCAAATCACTCCCCGAGCGTTTCCCGACAAAAGATATTATGAAGGATGGAACTACGCAGGGCAGAAACAGCTGGGGGAGAATAGGGTATGGTGGTCCCTGTCCGCCCCCACCTACAGGTGCCCACAGATATTTTTTCAAACTTTATGCAATTGATAAGAAACTCGATCTTGGTCCCGGAGCCACCAAAGAGGCTGTTCTTCAAGCGATTAAGGGTCATATCCTTTCAGAGGCTGAGGTGATGGGGAAGTATAAGAGGAGGTAGGGATTTGCTTCCGTGAAAGGGTATGATTTGACGAAGCCTGGAATTATTGAGAGGGCAGAAAGTGAAATTTGTGGTATTGCAATTTATATGCCCTTACGGGATTTGAGCGAATGTCTCTCCACCCCTATGGTATTTCCTCCATCAATTCCACCTTCTTTGAAGATGTAATAATGATAATTTTCTTCAATTCCGGCACTACTATTGATG
>JALTID010000151.1 GCA_027004335.1 bacterium | reverse complement strand
TCAGCAGTAAGTAATGCAAAACCTGAAGTTGCTCCCTACCCTTTTACAACACTTACTCCTCACCTTGGCACTGTTAAATTTGACGACTTCAGTTTTGTAATTGCAGATATACCGGGACTAGTAGAAGGGGCAGCATATGGTAAAGGTCTAGGAACAAGATTTTTAAGACACATTGAAAGAACAGAGGTGATCCTCCATATGATCGACATCTACGAGAATAAAAGCATTGAAAAAATCGTTGAAAAATACTATAACATACGAAAGGAGCTTAGAGAGTTTAAAAAGGAATTGCTGGATAAAAAGGAAACAATTGTTATTAACAAAATTGACACTCTCTCCCCTGAAGAGAGAGAAAAACTTCCTGATCTCTTGAAAAAACTGGCAGATAAAACTGAGAGGGAGGTTTTTGCTATCTCCGCCGCCACAGGAGAAGGAGTAAAAGAAGTAATTACAAAACTCAAGGAGATGGTAAAAGAGCTCAAAAATGTGCAAATGGGAAATTCCTGAAAGGTTAAATAAAGTTGTTATCAAAATTGGGACAAGGGTGATTGTCTCTTCAGAAGCGGGATTAGATGAAGATTTTATTGAGAATATCGCACAGCAGGTTGAAGGAGCTGGAATCTCCAATGTCGTAATTGTATCTTCTGGAGCAATAGGAGCAGGTATGAAGAGAATGGGGATTGAGAGAATCCCTTCAAGTATTCCTGTGAAGCAAGCGCTGGCAGCCATTGGACAGAGCCATCTTATAAGAACATATGAGAAACTCTTTGAGAAATATGGGAAAAGAGTGGCACAGATCCTCCTTACAGGAGAAGACCTCGGCGTGAGGAGCAGATTCCTGAATGCTGTTAATACCTTTGACAAACTATTTTCCATGAATGTTATCCCTGTGGTAAATGAAAATGATACAGTGACGGTGGAGGAAATAACGCTGGGAGATAATGATTCTCTCTCAGCGAAAGTTGCAATTCTAATAGAGGCGGATATACTTATTATTCTCACAGATGTAGATGGTGTTTACACAGGAGATCCTGCTAAAAACAGTGATGCAGAACTGATAAAATGCATATCTCATATTGACCGCAAATTCATTGAAAAATTTAAAAGATCCCTTCCAACTCCCGTGGGAACCGGGGGTATGTTTACAAAACTCACCGCCGCATACGAAGCGTCACTGAAGGGGATCCCCACGATAATTGCGAATGGCAAGAAAGAAAATATAATTCAAAAAATTCTGAGTGGTGAGGAAAAGGGAACTCTCGTTCTTCCCAGAAAGAAAAAAATGAGGTCCAAAAAACTCTGGCTTGCTACAATGTCAAAACCTAAAGGAGCGGTTATTATTGACTCGGGAGCTGTTACTGCATTAAAAAAGGGAAAAAGTCTGCTTCCCTCCGGGATCAAAGATGTAACAGGCAGTTTTACAAGGGGAGATATTGTGGGTATATTAGATGAAAATGGTAACGAAATAGCAAGGGGGTTGAGTGAGTATAACAGTGAGGAAATTTTAAAAATAAAAGGACATAACTCAGCTGAAATTGAAAAAATTCTGGGGTATTTTTTTGCAGAAGAGGTGACCCACAGAGATAAAATGGTAATAATGGAAGAAAGTGGAGGAGAAAGAAGATGGAATTAAAAACACTTGTAACAGAAATTGCCAGAAAATCAAAAGAGGTTTCACCAAAAATTGCAAGGGCGGAAACAAAAATTAAAAACGATGTACTTTTTAATGTGGCTTCCCTTATTGAGGAAAATGCTGAAAAAATAAAGGAAGAAAACAGAAAAGATCTCATTGCAGGAGAGGAGAAAGGACTTTCTAAGCCGCTCCTTGACAGGCTTGAATTAACTGACAAGAGAATCGCCACAATGATCGATGGACTGAAACAGGTGGCAGCTCTTCCTGACCCTGTGGGGGAGATCACAAAAACATGGAGAAGACCCAACGGCCTCATTGTCAATAAAATGAGAATACCCCTCGGTGTAATCGGGATCATATATGAATCAAGACCCAATGTAACCATTGATGCAGCAAGTCTCACTTTTAAATCTGGTAACGCTGTAATTTTAAGGGGTGGGAGTGAAGCGATAAATTCAAACAGAATCATGGGAGAACTTTTTCAAAAAGGGATAGAAAAATCGGGGCTCCCCCCTGAGATTGTGCAGGTAATCCCGGTTACCGATAGAGAGGCTATAAAAGTAATGCTCCAGCAGGATGAATATATTGACCTCATAATACCGAGAGGGGGCGAAGGCCTGATCAGATTCGTAACAGAAAATTCAAGGATTCCTGTTTTAAAGCACTACAAAGGTGTATGCCATGTGTATGTTGATAATGAGGCTGATCTGGATATGGCGGTAAAAATTGCATATAATGCAAAAGTGCAGAGACCTGCTGTGTGCAACGCAATGGAAACACTTCTTGTGCATAAAGACATTGCGGAAAAATTCCTCCCCATGATAGATGAACTTTATCAAAAAGCTGGAGTAGAAATCAGGGGATGCGAAATAACCAGAAAAATTCTTCCTCGTGCTAAAGAAGTTATTGAAGAGGATTACTATGCGGAATTTCTGGATCTTATTTTAGCTGTAAAAGTGGTAAAAGATATAGATGAAGCAATCCAGCACATTGAGAAATATGGTTCCTCCCACACTGAGTCTATTATCACAGAAAATTACCAGAAGGCAGGAAAATTTTTAAGAGAGGTTAATTCATCAACAGTCTTGGTAAATGCTTCAACCAGATGGAGTGATGGTTATGAATTAGGGCTGGGGGCCGAGATCGGAATAAACACTACGAGGCTTCATTCATATGGGCCAATGGGACTTGAGGCACTAACTGTGGAAAAATTTGTAATTCTGGGGAATGGACAGATCCGTGAATAGGAAAATAGGATTTCTGGGAGGGACTTTTGATCCGATACACTATGGACATCTAAGGCTTGCCGAAGAAGCATACTTTACATTTAACCTGGAAAGAGTTTATTTTTTACCATCAAAAATCCCTCCTCACAAACTGGGAAGAAAAATAACTTCACCCGGAATTAGAATCCAGATAATAAGAGCTGCCATTGAGGATAATTTTAATTTTGACATTGAAACTCACGACCTCGACATTGACAGACCAAGTTACACAGTGGATACCCTCAGAGACCTCAGAGAAAAATACTCCGGGGATGAAATATTTTTTATAATTGGAATGGACTCATTCAAGAATCTACATACATGGAAGAATTTCATGGAACTCTTCCCTCTTGCAAACTTCGTCGTGGCAAGGAGGCCAAGACATTCAACCATTTTATTTGAAAAAAGAGAAGAATTTTTCCCTCCATTTGATGAAAAAACAATAGAGGAATTTGAAGTGGATTTTAAAAAAAGAAAATTAATCCACAAAAAAAGTGGTAACTCAATCCTATTTTTTGATTTCACTCTGTTAGAAATTTCCTCTTCTGAAATAAGAAAAAATGTGAGAGAGGGTAAATCTATTAAATATCTTTTACCTGATGCAGTAATAGAGATAATTGAAAAAAATTCTCTCTACATGGAGTGAAAATGGGAAGGATACCAAGGATAGTCAAGGTTATTGCTGAAACTATAAGGGCCAAAAAAGGGAAAGATACTCTCATAATGGATATGAAGGGGCTCACTATAACCGATTACTTTGTACTGACCACTGCTAACTCCACTACACATGCTGGTGCAATAATGGAAGAAATTGAGAAAAAGATGAAATTAAGAGGCTACTATCCACTGGGAATTGAAGGAGTACCCTTTAATCACTGGATTGTGATGGATTACGGAGATGTTATAGCTCACATCTTCCTGGAGGAATTTAGAGAGCTGTACGACCTTGAACATCTCTGGTTTGATGCGCCAAAATATGGTGTGGAGGATGATGGAGAAATCGGAGAAAGATGAAAATCAAAGTAATCTTACTTGCCAGACTCCCCGGGGAATGGTGGGGCCAGGAACAGGTGAAAGAGTATATGAGAAGAATTTCCGGAAGGTGGAAAACCACCCTGATCCATTCGGAGAATGCAAAACCATCAGAGGGAAACTTCACAGTTATTCTTGACGAAAACGGGATACAACTTTCATCAGAGAAATTTGCAGAACTGCTTTACAGATGGGAAAATGAAAAAAAGGAAATCACATTTGTAATTGGTGGACCCTATGGAGTAAAGGAGGAATGGAAAAAGAAAGGAAACTACTTTCTCTCACTTTCCAGGATGACTTTGCCACACCAGATGGCACTGCTTTTTCTTCTGGAACAGACATACAGAGCTCACACAATTCTCTCGGGACATCCATATCACCACTGATCTTGATCTTAACACTCATAGTTCTACCCACCAGTGTATGGGGAGAAAAAATAATTGGTCTCACTCCAGCAATAAATGAAATCCTCTATGATCTCGGTACGGGAAATGAGATTGCTGGGGTACCGGAAAGAACAAGATTTCCCCCATGGAGAAAAAAATTACCTGAAATAGGACCCTACTATAGACCAGATGTGGAAAAGATAATTTCACTAAGACCTGATAAAGTAATTGGAGCTACATACCAGGAAAGATATTTAAAACAACTATCTGAATTCGGTATAAAAACATTGACGATAAAAGATCAGACCATAGATGATATCCTGGATTCAATATTAAAAATTGGCAGGTTCCTTGGTATAGAAAAAAAGGCAATTCTATTAAGAACAAAAATTAAAAACTGCCTTAAACAGATAAATGTTAAAAATAGCAGATCTGTAAGAGTTGTGATAATTCTGGATGTTGTTGGAAATAAGTTTTTTGTAGCTGGCGAAAAAAGTTTTGTAAGTGAGGTTGTTAAACTGGCAGGGGGAATAAATGTGGTAAGATCCAGGATTCCATATCCTCAGTTCTCCATTGAAGACATTCTAAAACTCAATCCAGATATTGTGCTAAACCTCTCTATGAAAAAAATAGATAATTCCCTCCTGGAAAAATTCAACATAAAAAAAATTAACGACCCGGAATTAACAATACCTGGACCCGGAATTGTAAAATCCGTTATTATTTTAAGAAAAATTTTAGGTAATCCACTGAAAGGAAAAGTAAATTGCTTGAAGTAAAAGATACTACTTTTGGCTTTGAAAACAAGAAATTACTAAACAATATAAATCTCAAAATTCCAGAGGGAACTATCTTTAGCTTTGTTGGACCAAACGGTGCAGGGAAAACAACCCTACTCAAACTCATAGCAGGCATTTATAGACCATGGGAGGGAGAGATTCTCTGGAACGGCAAAAGTCTAAATTTGCTATCTACAAGAAACAGGGCGAGATTTATCTCCTATGTCCCACAGAACATAAATCCTGCACTACCCTTTCTGGTGGAAGATGTGATATGCATGGGGAGGTACCCCCACTCTTCTCCACTTGGGGGTATCTCAAAAAATAAGGAACTATTTGATAAAACCGTAATGTACCTGGGTATAGAAGCTATACTCAAGAAACCATTTAGCAGCCTGAGTGGTGGAGAACAGAGAATGGTTCTCATTGCCCGTGCACTTCTACAGGATACACCTGTTATTCTACTGGATGAAACTGGTACTTTCCTCGATTTAAAACATATAAATCTTCTCCTCAATCTCATTCTGAATTTAAAAGAGCAGGGCAAAACAATGGTAATGGTAACGCACGATCTCAACACAGCTTCCCTTTACTCAGACGCGGTGGCAATAATGTATAAAGGGGAAATAAAAAGATCAGGAAACCCTGAAGATATTCTTACATATAAAAATATCCAGGAGTACTTCGGGGTAGAGGTTTATTACACTCTCTATCCCGGAACTAAAAAACCTGTAATATCGCTTCTCAGATACCCTATCCCGGTAGAGGAAGAAAAGTGAGAAAAAAAATCGCTGTAATTACAGTTGCATGGCTGGCAACAATTATAATTGCCCCCTTTATCGGCAAAATCAGCATAGACCCGTTTCATCTTGATCTATTCCATAGAAAAATTCTTCTAACTCTACGGGTACCGAGAACCCTGGTGGGTATGGTCGCCGGCGGTAATCTTGCAATAGCTGGTTTCCTGCTTCAGACCATCTTGGTCAACCCACTTGCCACTCCTTACACTCTGGGTATCTCTTCAGGAGCATCACTGGGTTTTATAATCACCCTCCTCCTTGGCGGAAGTTTTGCCATGGGAAGCTTCACCGCGTTTGTAGGAGGAATGACAGGAGTGATAATAGCATATCTTCTGGCATTACAGAAAAAAATCATGGATAGGAACACCCTGATCATTGCAGGAATAACAGTAAGTGTTATATTCTCTTCAGTAATCCTTTTCCTGTACTACATATCCCCCGGAGGAAAAGTAATTGAAATCATCCACTGGCTAATGGGTAATATCTACCCTGAGAGCTATGATCTTCTATCCGTAATATATGCTATCTCAATTCTTATTATTGCGGGACTGATTCTTATCAGTAGAGAGATCAATATCCTTTCACTGGGCAGGGAAGAAGCAATTACTCTGGGAGTAAATTTTGGACTATTTCTGGCCGCCACTGTTGCAGGAGCCACGCTCTTAACTTCAATTATCGTCTCTATTACCGGGCCAATTGGCTTTGCCGGGTTGATCGTCCCACATATCCTCAGGGGATGGGGAATAAGAAAAAGCGAATTTGCAATCCCCTTAAATTTCATGGGAGGTGGGATTTTGATCGTGTGGAGCGATACTCTGAGCCGTGTGATCCTTTCCTCGGGAGAAATACCTGTGGGTATCTTAACTGCCTTTTTAGGTGGGATTTTTCTTCTATGGATATTAAAAAAGGCCAGCCCGGTAGGGCTGGCCTGAAAACCAATTACTGGACTTCCACCTTGATCTGTTTGGGTTTCTTCTCAGGTTTCTTAGGAACTGTTACTTCAAGAACCCCGTTCTTGTAGACTGCTTTAACTTTATCCACATTCACCGTATCGGGGAGTATAAAACTCCTCTGAAATGTGCCATAAAATCTTTCAATCCTGTGATAGTTATCCCTCTTTTCTTCATCCTCAAATTTCTTCTCCCCCTTAATTATGAGATTGTTATTCTCAACCTTAACTTCTATATCTTTCTGATCCATTCCGGGGAGATCAGCTCTTACCGTAATGTTGTTCTCATCTTCATAGATATCCACAGGCGGCATCCATGAAGATGGATAAATCTCCTCTCCACCAATTCTTCTGGCAATCTGATCTTCAAAGAGTTTGTTTAATTCATCCTGTAGCCTCATAAGATCTTTGAAAGGATCCCATCTCGTGATTGCCATACTATCACCCCCTTTCTTTTAGTTTTTTATTTATAGCTTTTTAAATGTTGTTCCTCCACACAATTTACAGTGTGGAAGAGGGCCACCGTTATGCTCAAAAGTTCTACCGCACCTGATACATTCATATTTACCTGCTGGAGCATCATTGCCGGTTTCATGCAGCTCTGACAACTCCTTCTCCATATTCAGCAATGAACCAGCAACATTTTTAATAGTTTCAGAAAGCCATGACTTTGTTTTGGCTATCGTATCCTTAACCTGCTCCTTGGAAACTGCATCCTTAAAAAATTCATTAAAATCCTTCATCAAATATTCCCAATCTTTTCCTATTTCCAGCATTGTCTTATCAATTTCTGCAGCAGTTTTCTCTCCCGTTTTTTTGATCTCCTCTTTTAGCTTTTCCAGTTTTTCTACCAGTTCAGCGTTGATCTTTTCTTTTTTTTCCTTCATATCCAACCTCCGTTAAATAATTTAACCAGTGATAACTTAAAATCAAGAGCAAACCCTCAGGAGAGATAAGCTAATATATGGGATTAGAAACTAGCACCAGCATATCAACTACCTGTATTCCGCCTCTAAAATCACAGAGGCAGGTACCCTGTTTTCCTTTTTTCCTTTATATTCTCTAATAAGTAAAAGAAGATTTCTGGCGATTCTCAGATCCCTGCGATTTACATAGATAGTTTGATCAGCTTTTTTCAATATCTCTACATTCTTCTTTAATAATTTTTCAGCTACATCAATCTTTCCAATTGCCATATAAGACTCTGCAAGGAAGTTTCTGTTTATCCCATAATCTGGATATTTCTCTACAGCAAAAGTTAATATCCTTATCCCCTCTGTAACATCTCCAAAACCTACAGGGAAAGGAGGAGAAAAAACATATACCTTACCAAGAATCCTTGCCCAGCTTCCCTTTTCGAACTTCGCCTGGGGATCAAGTGATTTCAACCTAAAAAGATATTTTTTCACTTTTACCGCTTCTTTTAAGCTGTTCAAAGGTCCATTCAAAATTCCCCAGACACCTTTATCTGCTGCATACCAGAAGAGACCTTCTATCCCATTAGGGTTTAACAAAACACCCTTCCACCCATAGTAATACCCATTTTTAGCTGCCTTCCACTGACCAGCAAGATTACCTCCAAAACGATAATTTTCCCATAAATAGTAACATAATTCCGCTACTTTCCACTGGGCAGTGTAATCATTTTTATTCTTCTCAGCAAGTTTAATATAAAATGGAAGAGCTTCTTCCATCTTTTTAAGATCACCAAAAAGATACCTTTGAGCCTTCGTCCAGTCCGGATAATTATAAGAATACAGAGGATTCAAAAATGAGCTCACTAGAATTAAAGCCGTAAAAATCAAAATAACATTCTTCACCATTCCCTCTTTTTTTATCTTAAGATGAGAAAAATAAAAAGTCAATGCAGGCAATTGCTACAAAAGAATTGACAGAGACCTTACTTTCTGCAATTCTCAAACTTATAATGAAGATAGAAAGAGATAGAAAGAGACATTCATTTACAAGTGATTCAAGACTCTAAGAACGGATTTTACCCCATGGGCTTCTCATTTTGGCTTTTTATATCCATGGATGCTAAGGTGCTTGATATCAGAAAAGGAGATAATGAGGTAAAGAAAGCAATTTTATTTACCGCCAGTTAAATAACATTTCTAAAGAACATCCTCATTTCGCAAAGAAGTTAAGAGAAGATGCAGATAGATACCTCACATTTACCCAATTTCCTAAAGAAATAAGAAGCCGTATAAAACAACCAACACATCAGAGAATTTACACAAGGAGAAGTTAGCATGAAACTACATTTTTACACAAAATTTTTGACAACTGCCTCACCAATACTCTAATAACCGAGTGCTTTTACCTCAGCGTCCCTATCAACTTCACTGTATATTTACCATCTTCTTCAAAGATCCTCAATATTCCATACCTTACCTTTATGACATTTAAACCTGAGTGAATCTTCCCGCTAACCATCTTTCCTGAATTTACATCCATAGCGACTACCCAAATATTACCTTTCCCATCCACCCAGACACCTGTACTTTTATCTCCCACACCCCAGGGAGAAGGCAGAGTTA
>JALTID010000150.1 GCA_027004335.1 bacterium | reverse complement strand
TCTCAGAATCTAAAATTGCTTCAAGAAAATGCCTGAAGTTTGCAAATCCTTCTTCCTTATGGATATTAAGGTAGGAATATATCTTATGGGTCTGGTCCATAAAATAAATTTCTTTTTTCAGAGGGATCATTCCAGCATCGTGGAAGATTGATGTGTAAAATGTTGAGAGGATTTCCTCTTCAGGCAATAAAAGTCTTTCTGCCGCTGAAAGGGTAAGGAATGTTAATTTTATTCCATGACTGAGAGGCTGTTCCTCTGCTAAGTCAATTGCCTGTGCAATTGCAAAGGCAAAGGAAAGTCTTATGGGTTCTTTTCTTTCTTTTTTTTCTTCTTTTTTAAAAATCTTTCTCAGGGAAGAGAAATCCACTTTTTTATCTCCGGTTTGGAAAAGGTTATTTTTATTTTATCAATTTCTCCAGGTGAATATGCAAAGATTGCAATGGTGAGGGAAAAGTGATCATTTTTTTGTGGATATAAAAGAAAGGAATTTTTCGTGGAGGTTAAATTCAATGGCATAAAATGAGGAGAAGGAAGAAACAGGTTTCCTGCAACATTATCATTATAGTAGACTCTGGCAAAAATATTTTTCCCCTCCACTTTTACTTTGATAGTGTAGAGTGAATTATCAAGATCATATGATGGAAGAGGAATGATTTTCTTGACCCATACAACTTTGCCAGGTTGAACTTTTATAGGTAGAGTTTTTTCCTCCCAGCCGCTGGATATTTCTTCATAAACTTTGTTTCTCTCTCCCCATAATCCTGGAAAGAAACACCATTCACTTTTGATAGTGGCTTTCTGATTATCAATTACTATAAAACCCTGTCCCATAAATCCGGCTCTGTGATAGAAATTAAACAATGTGAAAAGAGAAGGATTTTTTCCTTCTTCTTTTAGTATATCAGCAGTTTTATCACTGAGAAAAGATGGTTGAAGCATCGGAAAAGCGGGAGATGGAAGGGCAAGGATATTAAGACGATTAGTTGAGTAGGTTTTAATTTGATTTTTGGCAAAGGGGAGTATAATATCATTCCCGTAAGTCATACGGGTACCAAGATAGTTGCCATTCAGGAATATGGCGAAAATTCCTTCTGCTCTTGGAAGTAAAAGATATCCATTCCCTCCCATAGAAGTTGTAAAAGGAATGGAAACAAGGTAAATTCCTGAGGTATAGTTATATGGTGGAGATGTAAAATAGTTATGGAAAGCTTCTCCTTCAATACAACCTTCTTTGCTTTGAATGAGGTCATGTTCAAAAGGTTCTTCTTTCATATAGAGGGCTTGGGACACACTGGTTGTATACTCTGACATAGTGAAAACTTGAGAATAGGTTATTACCTCTGGATAGGGAGATTCTACCTTGATTACCCGAAAACTCTTGTTAGTTTCTACTTCTGCTTCATCTCCATCTATGATCTGATAGGAACTTCCAGAAAATAAAAAATCCTTATCAATATCAGTGTAGGGGAGGAGGTTTTGGGGAACAAAAATTAAAAGGACTTTTCCCCTGAAACTTGGTGAGGCTATTTTTATATAGGTGATGTCATTGAAGTTGGAATAAATTTCATCAGAGTTGTATGTGGATTCATGGGGGACTGATTCCTGTTTTGCCTGAGATATTATTTCACATTTTTCATTTTTTTCAAGGAGAAGGAAGAAAAGTTTCTTATCTCTTCCCGCATAAAGTATCTGGCAATTCCGCAGGGAGACAGAAGGGAAGCTTTCTCCTGTTATTTTTATAGAAGGTGTCCGATTCTCATCAGAATAATCCACTTCCATATTGCTGTCTTTGCATTGCCATTTTCTTATTAAACTTCCTGTAATCTTAGAGGAAAAGTTTAACCAGCTCCAGGTCGGGCAGTTCTTACCACTGAATTTTGTGCTCCAATTTATGTACCTACATCTTCTGGGAAAATATCCATTCAAAAGCCACTTATTTATTAACCTGATTTCTGCACCAGTTACAGTAAGTGGAGAAAAAGGAGAAAGTTCTCCTCTTTTAAGTGGAGAAGTCATGGTAAGTGTTGATGAAGCTGAAGAATATTCCCATCCTTGCCAGTCGTTGGGGAAGGTAACGGTGGAAAAATTTTGTAGGATAACTCCTGAACCCCCACTTACATAGCCGTTAAGAATTTCGTATGGGTCGTTTTCTGTGAGGAGATGAAGAAATTTGAACTGCTTCCCCTCCAGAGTTTTTTCATTGAAGTTTTTTTGGTTGATATAAACCTTTTCCCCTTTGAAGAGAATATTGCCCCATGATCCAGAAAGATATTCAGGTGAATCGGTAACAAAAATAGGTACACTTGTTTTCCCCTTCTTTACTATTTCTTTTTCCTGATCCAGATAGCTTGTGGATGAGGGGGGAGTGATGCTAAGGAAATTGCTTGTCTCATACCATATAGAATCCAGTTCTTCCGGGGAAGTTTCTATGTTGAGAAGTATTACAGGGTTGTTTTTCAGCTCCGGGGCCCATAAGTAAGGGAAAGAAATGGTGGTAAATGACAGCAAGTATAGGGAAAAAATATCCAAGAATTCATAATCCGTGGTTCTGAGTGCAATAAGATGGTCTGGCGATGTTGATGGGAGGTAAGTCAGGAATCTCCTTGCCCAGAGAGGTATTCCTCCACCATTAAATTCTTTTATGCTTTGAGGTGCAATATTTACAAGAATCTTCAAGTTCAAAGAGGTGGATAGCAGAAGGAGCATTCGCAGGTTTTTATTTTCAGAAGTAAAATCAATTTCCCCCGGTGTTTCTTCATGGATTTCCCATGGTAATCTTAGGTATATCCCGTTAAAGCCGGCGGCCTTTATCTGGAAAAGCACATCCTCCCAGTAGCGATAGCTACTTGATCCTACATCAGGATCCGGAGTTAAAGAATAGTATGGAAAATTGGCAGAAATGATGAATTCGGTACCTTTTTCTGTGGGAAATCCCCCCGGCTGGAACCATTTATTTTCATTACTTGTACAACCAAAAGTAAAAAGAATCACAAAAAGAATAAGAGATAATTTCCTCATATGATAATGGTAGCTTCAATAGAATTGAAGGTCAAATAATTTTTAATTTTCGTGCAGGGGTTTCCTGTTCCAGGATATCTAATACCGCTTCATCGCTGTAACTTGCCTTTCTCAATTTCTCCAGATATTCCCTGATGAAGTGCCTTGTTATTTCTATTCCATATGGTTTGAGAATCTCTTTAATTTCGTCATACTCTTCTTCGGCGGAAAATATAACTGATTCAAATCCCTTCTTCGCTGCTTTTGCTCTGTGCCAGAAGGCAACAGGGTTCATATCAAAGAAAGCAACATCATCCTCCATTGGTTCTATCAATATTATATCTCCTGTAAAAGAGGGATCATGCTTAAATCTTTCAATTCCTACTTCCAGCCTTGTGTGAAGAAGAGTTCTAAAGACCTGATTTATTATAGAAATGAGCCCCCTATCTGAGAGATATCTTCCTTCCACTGAGTACTTATCAAGAGCTTCAATGTATTCTACATTGACTTCGTTGTATATCGGACGAAAGGGATTGTAACAGATGATTAATTCTGCTCCATGTTCATAGGCGACATCTATGTTTGCAGTTCTCCTTATGCCACCATCTACATAATCAAATCCATTTAGCCTTGCAGGCTTATAGAAAACAGGAAGAGCCGTAGATGCCTGGACTGCTTCTGAAATAGTCAGATTATTTATTTCATTATGCCCAAAGACCACTCTCTCTGCTGTATCAAGATTTGTCGCTGTTATGAAAAGCTCTTTACCGTTTCTACGATACAGTTCTACAAAGTCATTGGAGAGGTTATTCCGCTCAATGTTGTACCTTAAGTATTTTTCCAACCTTTTATTATCAAAAATACCTGAAGGTAAATATTCCAAAGGATTTGGAAATTCTGGAGATATCATGGAATTAGCAATAGGCTCAATTATTTTCTCAAGATTGGAATAAGTGGGATTTTTTATAAACTTTCCTACCTGCTCCTGTACCTCAAGAAAAAGATTTGGAGCAATAACAAATATGTCGTAGAGGAATTCAGGAAAAACTTTTATTAAATCAAAGACGAATCTTACAGGCTTGAATAGAATTTCCTTTAGATTGGGGTAATAAAAATCCCAGTACTTTAACTGTGAGAAATTTGGTGATGTTCCATTTATACTTTTTAACATTTCTTCTGGTGTAATATCTCCAGCAAGAGGTGCTGACAGTAATGCCCCTGCACTTAGGCCTACATAAACATCAAATTCTGTTATTTTTCTGTTCAGCAGGTAATTATTCAGGGCAATAAGACCTCCGATTTTAAATGCACCACCGGTGACAGCACCACCAGCTAAAACGAGCGCTACTTTTGCACCTCTTTTTTCTACACCAGGTTTTGTTTTTCTTACAACCGTTATTCCCATTTAATTACCCCCTTATTTTTCTCCTCTTAAAAAAGCTTCTGCTTCTTTAACATCCTCTTCCGATCCAATGAAAAGGGGTGTCCTCTGATGAAGGTCTGTTGGTTGGATATCTCTTATTCGCTGTCTCCCATCAATTGCTCTCCCACCAGCTTGTTCCACCACAAAGGAGAGAGGATTTGCTTCATATAAAAGCCTCAGTTTTCCGGAAGGACTATTCTTATCTGCAGGATACATGAAGATTCCCCCGTATATAAGAGTCCTGTGAAAATCCGCCACAAGGGATCCGATGTACCTCATCTTGTAGGGCTTACCATTTTTGTTTTTATCTGATTTGAGATAATCCACATATCTTCTCACATTCTCATCCCAGAGGTTGTAGTATCCTTCGTTTACACTGTAAATGGTACCCCTTTTGGGAATCTGCATGTCTGGATGTGAAAGCAGAAATTCTCCCACAGAAGGGTCAAGGGTGAATCCGTGAACACCATTACCTGTAGTATAAACTAGCATCGTGGAAGAACCATATAGTACATACCCTCCACATACGAGGTTATCCCCCTTTTGCAGAACATCTTCCATGGTTCCTTTCCCATCTGAACTGACCCTTCTGTAAACCCCAAAGATGGTACCAATTGTTGCATTGACATCTATATTGGAAGAGCCATCAAGAGGGTCAAAAACAAATACATACTTTCCCGCTGGATACCTGTCGGGAATCTCTATGAGAGTCTTATTCTCCTCTGATGCCATAACACATAGATGCCCCACATGATTAAGTGCTTTTATGAGTGTATCATTGGCGTAGATATCTAATTTTTTAACCTCGTCTCCACTTACATTAGTTTCACCTGTTAATCCTAAGATATTGGCCAGTCCGGCTTTATTTACCTCTCTACTTACTATTTTGGCTGCGAAGGCAATTTGATTAAAAAGCATGGTGAACTCTCCAGTGGCCCCAACTTTCCTCATCTCTTCCAGAATATGCCTTGAAAGCGGCTCACCAATTGAATGGGTCATGAACTACCTCCGTTTTTTATTTTTATTAAATTATAATTTATTGTCGCAAAAAGTCAAACCCTTTTAAGTGGAAAGTTTGAAATTTCTCTGTTTAGTTTGGGTTTTTCTACCCAGCTTACAGGAGGTGGCTTTTTCTTACAACCCTTACACAAAATTAGTATACACTACCGTTAAAGCAAGTGAGAAGGAAGCTGTCATAAAATTTCATTCTCCTGTCTCTTCGACCACTTTCACTGGTAAAAAAATCTATCTGATAAGGGATAAAATGGAGCTTATGAAGCATAAAAAGAAAATGGAAACAAAACTGGTTTCTTCTTTGCAGGTTGGAGATATTTTTTACAGCCCCAATTATGAAGATGAAGCTATTGAGTACTCAACCATCTTCAGTGGAATATCCCCCGGAATTGGGGTGATTCTAAAAGCGGGATTCAACCATT
This sequence comes from bacterium, assembly GCA_027004335.1. Taxonomy (GTDB): domain Bacteria; phylum JALSQH01; class JALSQH01; order JALSQH01; family JALSQH01; genus JALTID01. The sequence goes on along the minus strand of JALTID010000150.1, from coordinate 3,544 downwards.
TTAATTATAAGGAGCTTAAGAAAATCCAGGTCTCTTCAGAAAATTACACTGAATACAGTGCGGTAAGAAACACAGACACTTTTTATCTTTCACTTTTAGGTGGTTTTGATACAGAAAGTGGAGCAATAGAGTTTGGACCAATTCTTGGAGTCCAGAATGAGGAAAATCAAATTGGCTGGGATGTGTTGCTGCACTTTGGAAAGGTGGATTCTTCTCAGTTTCTTTTAGATGGTTATGTGATAGGAGATCTCTGGGAATTCTATGGTTGTTCACGGGTAAGAGTTCTATCTCATAACAGATTTGCTTTTCAGCTTAAGTTTACATCATATCCAGATTATGAGAACGGACCTAATTCTTCCCTCATGGTTGGCTATACCACAATTGATGCCCCTGTTCAGATAGAGGCTCTGATAGGTCTTGGCATAGGAGGGGGTGCCAGGCGAGGCTTAACTACCTATTTTCGGGTCGGGAAAGTATTTAAGCAGCCCTAGCAATTTCTACTCTCGGTAGAGGAATTTAATCTTTGTATTATCTATCTTTATCATGGAGAAATTATCTTAATTTTCCTAAATTTTGAGTTCATTTGTTTTAATAATAATCTCTACAGATTGAAATTTTTATTTTTTGATGTATACTTATTTAGAACCAGAGAGGGGGTAAGAACTTATGGCTGTGAGAAAATGTATTGGTGTAGTCGTAAATTTGAACTCCAAAAGAAATAAGAACAGAAAATATACAGCCAGTGTTATTCGGCCGATCTTAAGAGAATGGGGAGAGGCTGCAGATACAGCATCTTTAGATGAAATGGAAAAAGTTGTAGATAATTTTATGTCTCAGAGAATCACCTATCTTGGGATAAGTGGGGGTGACGGGACTCTCCAAAAGGTCTTGACATATTTGATAGATAAATACGGTAATGAAAATGTACCAAGGATAATACCACTTGCAGGGGGTTCTACCAATGCAATAGTCAGGCATATGCACATGAGGGTGTCAAATCCAGTTGTTGCCATGAGAAGATTCATGGATAAGTTTATGAAAGATCAGGTAAAATTACTTGAAGTTCCACTTCTTAAAATAGAGGATCCACAGGAGGAGTTCCCCCAATACGGATTTACATTTGCCAATGGAACGGTTTATAAGTTTATAAAAAGATATCTTGAAAATGGAAAACCTGGAATAAGATGGGTCTTCCGAGAAATAATGCAGACCATCGGTGGAATTGCCATGGATATTGAAGAGTATAGAGAACTTATTAAACCTGACAAAGCTGAGGTTGTCATTGAAGGGAAAATTTTTCCTTCCGAAAGATTAAAAGCTTCTGTTGCTACTCCTATTCCTGATCCATTTCCTGGGTTGACACCTTTCAGGGGAATTAACAAAGCAAGGGATGAATTTTACTATGTTGTTAGTGACTTGGATGTGGTAACTGCTTTAAGAAATGCTCATAATATTCTCTGGGGATTGGAACTTGTAAGATACAGTTTTTCTGCTCCCCACTGGAGAGGCTCAGCCAGTGAGATAAGGATAAAAAGTGGAATGGGATATATAATAGATGGTGAATTGTTTGTAAATGAGAAGTGGAGAGAAGTAAGGGTTACCAGAGGATTAAATGTGACCCTTGTTTATACATGACTATTTTATCTTTTGTAGGATAGCCCTGTTGTACCCTTTCAGAAGTTCTCCCCTGGTGAGAATCCCTAAACATTCCTCTTCCTTATTTACTACTATAATTTCATCAGCTCCCCAATTTGTGAAAAGATCAAGAGCTTTCTGAAGGGTTTCTTCGGGTTTTATTGAAGGGAGGGTGGTTTTTTCTATGTCTTTTGCTATTATTATTTCTCCAAGTTCTGAGACATCACCCTGATAAATTGTGCTCCTGAGATCGCTCATATCAATTATGCCTTTTAATCTGTTAGACTTATCAATTACAGGAATGATACTAAAGGTAGAAGCAGCAGCTACCTGAAGAATTGAGATAAGATTGGTATCTTCCATTACATAAGGTATCTCCTGAGGCAGTTCCTTTATATCTTTCACTTTTAATTTCTTAAGTACATCAATCACAAAATCTCCTCTGTGTGCAGGAGATTCCATTTTTGTATTGACCTGGCTTTCGTAGATGCTCCATCTTCCTGATACAAGAAAAGCTATGGAAGAAGCCAGAGTTATGGGAACGAGGAGATCGTAATTTCCTGTCATTTCAGCTACCATTACGATGGTTGCCAGAGGAACCTTTGCTGCCGCTGCAAAAAAACTTCCCATACCTACCATAACATAGGGTGAGGGATCATGAACTACCCCGGGTAAGAAGTGATTTAAAAGTACCCCAGTTACTCCTCCTACCATCCCTCCAATCACGAGGGAGGGTGCAAAAACTCCTCCTGAGCCTCCTGATGCGATGGTAAACGATGTAGCAATAATTTTAAAAATAGCTATGGAAAACATTAACAGGATGGATATTTTCCCCAGCATTGCCATCTGGATCCATCCATAGCTGGTACCTGCCACATGGGGCATAAAAAGAAGTATTAAGCCTGTTAGTAAGCCTCCTATCATTGGTTTGAAGATGGGGTTTAATTTCATTGTGTCAAATTTTTCCTTTACCCAGTAGAATGTCTTGACATACAGGTATGAAAATGGAACAACAAGAAGACCCAGTACAGCAAAAAAACCTAATTCCTGTACATTAAATTTATATGCAGGAGTAAGGAAGATGGGTCTCCATGTGGCAAAGAATCCAAAAATTGAATAGGCAGTTATTGCTGAGATGATAGAGGGCATGACGGCTTCACCCTCAAAATCAGCCTGCCTGTACAAAACTTCGGTAGAAAAAAGAGCACCACCAAGAGGTGCTCTGAAAATAGAGCCAATTCCTCCCCCAACCCCAGAGAGTACCAGAATTCTCCTATCCCTCTCGGCCATTTTAAACATCTTGGCAATTACTGACCCGATACCGCCGCCCGTTTGAGCAACTGGTCCCTCTCGTCCACCTGAGCCTCCTGATCCGAGAGTTATTGCCGATGCTATGGTTTTTATAATTGGAACAATTGGGCGAATAAGGCCTCTTTTTTTATGATATGAATCTATAACTGCATCTGTTCCATGACCTGCTGTTTCAGGGGCAAATCTGTATATAAGCCATCCTACAATTAGTCCACCAAAAGCAGGTAGGAGGAATCTAATAAGAGGGTTCCCCACCTCAAAATTAAGAAAATTTTCTCTTTCACCATGTGGAAGGGGCTGAATGAGCCCTGCAGTATTTATAAGAAGGAACTTCTCCGCATAGATCAACATAAGGTTAAAAATTATTGCAGAGATCCCGGTAAAGATTCCCACTAAAAAAGAGAAGAGAAACCACTTACTTACAGCTTTTATAGAAAATTCCCTCAGAATTATTTTTGAAAAAAACCTTATTTTATTATTAATATTATCCCTCCCACAATTACAAGTATTCCTACAATCATTCCGAGGATAAATAACCTTCTTGAGTTGTTTTCTCTCATTTTAATTTCATCTGCGATTCTTTCCTTTTCAAAAGAGA
>JALTID010000149.1:2746-3170 GCA_027004335.1 bacterium | reverse complement strand
ACAATCCCTGCTCTGGAGAGAGTAAGGATCAATGCGGCGAAAATTATTCCTGATATTGACAATCCCTTTATCTGATTCTCTCGTCTATTTCTTTCAAGAGAAAAGCTCAAATATATCAGAAAAGTAGCCCCAAGAAGGGTAGCAGCAAAGTTTGTGTTGATAAACTGGGCAAAAGCGTGAGGTCTTTGCAGGGTAAAACCATATATCTTTCCATTTCCCACAATCTTGTTAACCACTTCCACAGTAAGTGTAAAGAGTGAAGAAATTGCAAGGAAGTGGAAAAAATTTCGCACATTTGTTAATTTTTTGGTCAAATGTTCAAAAGAGACGGAATAAAGCACCCAATCAATAACAATTAAAGCCAGTATATTGATGGTCCCAATAGGATATATAGAAATTGGGTGCCACATTTTGTCAATAACGA
>JALTID010000149.1:0-2736 GCA_027004335.1 bacterium | reverse complement strand
GTGACAGTAGCTGTATAGGTACCTGGAGAAATTATTTTTAAAATTCCCTCAGGTAAAGGTATCAATTGAAATATACCAAAACCAATGAGGAAGTACCAAAACCAGTTGCCAGGCGTGTTTATTCTTCTCAGAGTTGTTAAGAGTATGATAATTATAAAGAGTGTTAGAGCCCTTGTTGGTAAGTGCGGGCCTCCGAAGAGTATTAAATTAATAGTAAGCAGAGAATAGACAATTTTTTCAGGAATATTTTTCTCTTTCATTGTTAAATATTAGCATTTGATTATTTTACCATTATGATATAATAGTAAAGGGAATGCAAGCTAAAAAATTTTTTTTGATTTTTCTCTCTTTCGTGCTTTCCAGTTGTGCCTCTTCGCAACTCAGCATGAAAGATTATCAGCAGAAGATGCTCTCCATTAAGTTTGATAATAAGGATATGTATTTTGTCGGAGATCAGTTTAAAACAGGTGATTCTACAGTTTCTGTATTGAAGATCTCCGGAGATGGGAAGAATATTCCATATAGAGTTGCTTTTAAGATAGCGAAAAAAGGGGTATCAAGAGATGTTACTCTCTCTAAATATGGTTACTATATTATTGATGGTAATGATGCTTTAGTTGTCCTGGATATCTATGGGGAAGACCCCACGGCAAAAAGTGTAACAATCGGGGTGTGTAACCCCTCTCTGCTTCCTGTAAAGTTTAACAGACTCTCACTTATGGCAGCATCTCTCTCTCCCACTCAGTTTATTATGAAGATAAACGGGGAACTGACAATTTTGGGCATCTCAAAACCTTATAAGGCAAAAGATTTTCAGGTGAGGCTTACTTCTGTTTTAACCGGGAATAATTTTATGGAAAGAAAAGCTTCTATTGAGGTAAAGGTGGTTTTGAAAAAAGGTGATGAGGTTAAGATTGGAGATAAAGAGTTTTCCCTGTTTGAAATAGAGTGGAATAGGGCACCTTCATCAAGAAAATGTATGATAAAAAGAGGATTAATTGTCTATGATGGAGCTCAGGGTGATGATATAAAGGTTGGTAGTAAGATTTCAATTCATATAAGTGAAATTGGGGAAAATTTTGTAAAATTGTCTTTTGGCATAAAAAATGCTTCTTTAGGTGAGGTTGTAATTACAAAGATGAGGGATCAAAATGGGTAAGTTAGTTGATTTCAATTCATATTATAAAAATTACTTTGATAAAAACATCCAGCTGGTTTTTGGGAGTAATTTGCTCGCTATTTCCTTTAGTGATGAAGATGAATTGAAGGTTGATGGAATAATTTTAGAACAGGATACCATGGGCTTAATAGATTCTCCTCAGAAGAGAGGGAAAGCCAATCAGATTCTCGACAGAGACATTGATGATTGGGATGATTTTCTTGAAGCTTCTTTTTTTGAAAACACTTATGTGGAGCCTGGTAAGGCATATCTGGAGGATGATACTCAGGTGACTTCCCCTTCTTACACCTCTCCTCTGGTGGTAAGAGCAGTAATTTTTGATCTGATGAGCGATGATGATGAAATTTATGATTATAAATCAATGGTAAAAGCTTATATGGAAGCTTTTACTATCCTCGCAGGAAAAGGAGCCAAGAAGATTAGATTAAGACCTATTGGGATATACTATTCATTTGTTCCCATAGAAGAATCTGTCAGAGCTATTTTGCGAGCTCTGGATAAGTATGTTTTTGAAAAAGTTTTTCTCACTGTTAGAAATCGTGAAGAAGCTGAAGAAATATGGTCTTACATCATACCCTTTGTGAAGAGAAAAGAGCTTTTTTCCAGAAGGTATGAGTGAAACAAATGTGAAAATAGAGAAGTTTTCTGTTCCTGGATTTGAAACATCAATAGAGAGGGAGGCAAACTTATATCTTCTTTACGGAGAGGGTGATTCGGTCCTTATTGATAGTGGGTATTATAATAAAGAAACTGAGAAACTTCTGAAGGCTCTGGTTAAGAAAAGAAATGTTAAAGCTGCGATAATCTCCCATCTACATGAGGATCATGCGGGGGGCATTCCTTTTCTATATGAAATGGGGGTTAAAATTTTTGTCCATAAAAGAGAGATCCTTCCAAAGTTCATGAAGATAGATCTTGATAAGATGGTTTTTAGAGTTAAGGGAGATTTAAAATTGTTTTTCAGAGGATTCACAATTCGGCTGGTTCATACCCCGGGTCATACATTTGGTCATATTTCTCCCCTTCTTGAGGAGGAAGATATCCTTTTTAGTGGTGACACTATTCTCGGAGAGGGTACTCCATGGGTAGGGCCTCCAGAGGGTAGTATGTATGAATATATGAAAACTCTTAATATGCTGAAGCAACTTCCATTGAAAAAGATACTACCTGGCCATGGTCCTGATATTGAAAATCCCGCTGAGAGGATTGAATATTATATTTCTCATAGACTTCAAAGAGAGAAACAGATACTTGATGCCATGGGAAAAGGGAATACAACCATTGAAGAGATTACTGATTATGTTTATGAGAATGAAAATTTACCCGAGAGGGTTATCCCTTTTGCCCGATTGACTGTTTTGGCCCATATTGAGAAGTTAAAGAAAGAAGGGAGAGTGATTTCAACTTCCAAAAATACCTATGCAAAGCTTAAATGAAGATAAAAAAAGATTTCTAGGGTGTCCCATTGCGAAAAACAGGAAAAATACTTTGCTTTGATTTGCGATTGCAGATTAATTGTCAGTACGTTAAAAATGATTTGAAAAAAGTTGTGGTTT
>JALTID010000148.1 GCA_027004335.1 bacterium | reverse complement strand
GATGATAGATTTGAGAAATGTTATTTACTATCTAAGTTTCATAACTGTTGGTCTATTTTTGAGCAAGCTTTCCCTTGATTCTCTAAGGTGGAGGTAGAAACGATGAATAGATTTATTAAGTTTCTGGGAATAACAGGTCTTGTGCTTTTCTTGTTTGGTCTTTTTTCTCTGATTATTTCAGGCGGTTTGAATATTTATAATGAATTTCACATGGGGGCAGGAATTCTTCTCCTTGTAATTTATATTGTGGTAGATTTTTCTTCTTTACTGGAGGGATTCAGATCAAGATCTGTAAAGTATGGTGCGGAAACTTTTATTTATGGTTTAATTATCCTTGCAATTATTGTTATAGTGAATCTCATTGTTTACAAGGTGCCTGAGAGATGGGATACGACTGCCAATAAAATTTACAGCCTCTCTCCAGAAAGTAAAAAAGTGGCGAAGATGGTTCCGAAGGGTACAGTGATGCTTGCATTTTTTGAAGGAGGAAATGCGGGATCGGTGGAAGATATACTAAGAACTTATGATTATGCAAGTAGTAATCTCTCTTATGAAGTTGTAGATCCTGAAAAACATCCAGAGCTTGCAGAGAAATATCAGGTTAACAGGGATAAAACCGTTGTTGTGGCATATAAAGACAGATTTTTTAAAGCTGTTGAAAATAGCGAGCAGGGTATTACCAATGCTCTTCTCAAGCTTGTGAAAGGTCAACATAAAAAAATTTACTTTGTTACTGGGCACGGTGAGCATTCCATTAAAGATAACAGTGCGGAAGGATATTCTATAATTAAAAAAGCTCTTCAGGATGATAATTTTGTGGTAGATAGTTTATTTATCCTTGATAGGGGTTCTATCCCTACAGATGCCTCGGCAATTGTAGTGGCAAGCCCTTCAAAAAATTATCTTCCTGAGGAACTAAATGCAATTACAGAATATATAAAAAGGGGGGGTCATGCTATTTTCCTTATTGATCCATTGGAGGATGCAGGATTTAAAAATTATCTTGAAAAATGGGGAGTAAAATTGGATGATGATGTCATTATTGATAAAAGTGTCAGGCTCTTTGGAGGGCCTTCCTTAGGAGTTTTTCCCGTTGTCACGGATTATGGAATGCATCCTGCTACCAAGGGGATGGATGGAAAAAGAACTATTTTCCCCATGGCGAGATCACTAGAGAAGGTGGATTTCTCAAAAGGAACTACCGTTGCGTCATTTCTTTCAGACTTGAAAATTACTCCTCTTGCGAAAACATCCAATGCAAGCTGGGGAGAGACAAATGTTAAGAGGTTATTTGAAAAGCATCAGGCGGAGATAAATGATAATGATATAAAAGGTCCTTTGGCTGTTGCTTTTGCTGTGGAAAAGGATTTGAATGGTAAAAACAAGGGAATTAATAAAAGAAAGGGAGAAAAAAAACAGGTTAGAATTATTGTCGTTGGAGATTCGGACTTTATTGCTAACAAATTTGCCCAGAGTCTCTATAACATGGATTTTTTCTTGAATATGGTGAACTGGCTTGCTGGTGAGGAACAATTTGTTACTATAAGACCTAAAGCAATTAAATATTCAAGAGTGAATTTCACAGAAGATCAGATGGCAACCATGTTTTACCTCTCTGTGCTTATAATTCCTGAACTTATAATACTTCTTGGTCTATATGTATGGAATAAGAGGAGGTGATTTTCATGTTTAAGAGAATAATTCTCGCTCTAATAGTCCTTTTCCTCCTTGGTGGTTATTTTGTATGGTCTTCCAGAAGAGAAGAGAAAAAAAAGCATATAGAAGAAGAAACGAGAAAAATAGTAAAACTTGATTTTAAGAAATTGAAAAAAATAATTTTGAAAAGACCCAATTCCACTGTTATTTTTAAAAAGAAGGAGAATCTGTGGTGGATTACTTTTCCTCTGGAGGATTATGCGGATAGATACTCTGTGAGTAATATTCTTGATGCTTTTAGAGACAGAAAATATGAAAGGAAGCTAACAAAAGTTTCTGATCTTTCAATATATGGGCTGAGTAAGCCAGAATATTCTGTGACATTTGAAACTTCTGATGGCAAAGAGGTTACTCTGCAAATTGGGAGGAGACTTCCCACTTCTGCAAAGGTATTTGTCAAGTATCCAGAAAGTAATAATGTGTATCTTGTGAGAACCGGGTTCCTGTATTCTCTCAGGGAAAAAATTAGTGGTTATAGGGATAAAAAGGTTTTCAAAATCTTTTACTCGGCACCTGTTAGTGGACTAAATATGATTGTTAAGATAAAGGTCGTTCAAAAAGGAGGTGAGAACTATATTCTGGCATCTCATTTAAAATCTCCAAAAGAACCTGAGGAAGTGAAAAAAGCAGGTTTACCTGAACAGAAGCTTCTTACATGGGTTGTTCATGATAGTGTAAATGATGACGCGGATGATGGTGAGGTGGGGAGCCTTGTGAGAAAGATTAAAAATCTCTCCATTATAAATTTTGTGAAGAATCATCCTTCTCCAAGGGATCTGGCGAGGTATGGTTTGTATGATCCAGAGAAAAAATTAACAATATATCTTGATACGATGAAACAAGTGACTCTCTCTGTGGGAAATCATCTCCCAAAGCCCAGAAATGAATATTATGCAATGATCAGCGGCTATCCTACGATTTTTACCATAAAAGATTACAATGTAAAGGATCTATTTCCTGATATTCAAAAAGTGAGATCCAGAAAATTACCGCAATTTTTTGCTGATCAGATTACTGGAATTGTGATTGGAAAATTTGGGAGGGAATTACATCTTCATCGTACGAAGGATTGGAAATGGGCAGACAGGAAAGGTCATACATATGACCCTAATAACTTGTATCAATTTGTATCGGGGCTTAATGGTCAGTATGGAAGTGAGTTGTTAGATAGTTATGACGATAAGATTGACAGAGGTGTTATAGGGAAAATAATTTTTTATAATAAAAAGGGTAAAAAAGTTTTAGATATTAGGATCCATCAGCCGTTAAAGATAGGTGACAGGGGTAAAGTACTGTGGCTCGAGTTAGTTAGTAGAAAGGTTTTCCTGAGCAAGCATACAACCATGAGCAACCTTATTCCTGATAAGCTTTTTAAGACAGAAAAAGAACTTGAAAAGAAAGAAAAAGGTGAAGAAAATGAACAGAATAAGTAAGGCCAGTCACTATTCTGGAGTAATAA
>JALTID010000147.1 GCA_027004335.1 bacterium | reverse complement strand
AAAGAAGAATTAGGAGATCTATTGCTTCAGATTGTTTTTCAATCAAGAATAGCTCAGGAGGAATTCTTCTTTTAATCCATCGTAATCTCTATATTCTATTTTCTCTAAAACTTCGTAGCATTCTTCAATTAAATATTTTTTTAGTGTGTAAAGTGTTTGTTTTCTATCCCATGGGCATCCTCCAGGTTCTCTTAGCCTTTTCATAATTCCAGCAAGTTTTTCACAGCTCTCACCAAGTTCTCCCATGGCTGCCTCCATTTCTAATTTATAATATCCCTGTAACACAAAGTTGCAAGAAAGTTTCCTTTGATTAAATTAAATAAAAAGGAGGATCACGATGCCCATTTATGAATACAGATGCCTGAGTTGTGGGTATCAGTTTGAAGAGATGCAAAGAATATCAGATGAACCAATAAAAACATGTCCCAAGTGTGGTGGACCTGTTCAGAGACTAATCTCTAATACTTCTTTTATATTAAAAGGGTCAGGCTGGTATAAAACTGATTACACCTCTTATAGAAAGGAAGAGCATAAGAAGAGCAGTTCTCAGGAGAATAATAAATCATCAGTGAATGGGGATAAGAAATCAACTAAGGTGAATAAATGAATTTATTTTATCCAAATTCTACATGATGTTTTGGTTTATATCCTAAAACCTTTTCAGCTTTAGCTGGGTCAAGTAGGACTGCATATTTTAAGAGCTCTCTTCCTGCTTTAAAATCAAAATCAGTGGCTCCCATTTTTTTTTGCCAGTCATTGATGATCTTTTGTAAGGGTTCAGGAAGTGCTCTGTTTTTTGTTTTGTTTAACTCTAAAAAAACATGCAGCGGGGCGGTGTCCCTTCCTACTATATTGAAAACTCCCTTAACATTTTTGTGAATAGCAAGCTGTATTGCATAAATAGCATCTCTGGGATGGATCAAATTAACCATGGGATCAAATCCTGTAATAGAAAAGGCAACTTTTGAAGAGAGGTATGCATTCATTAGAGAGTGGATATTTCTTCCAACGATATTTGAGAATCTAAGAACCACCACATTTATTTTGGGATTGTCCATTTTAGCTCTGCATATCATATCTGCATCCACCCTATTTTTTATCCATTGAGGTGCATCTTTGTCAAAATTGAGATCAGCTTCCTCATCAAGAATAACAGGATTGTGGGGTCTAATCTTGTATACTAAGTGGCTACTCTTAAATATAAATTTTGATACCTGGCCTGTTTCAATGCATTTATCAATGAGCATCTTGGTGCCTACAACATTAAGTTCGTGGCTCTTTTCTCCTACATCGGATGGCTTATTTAAAAATGCCATGTGTATTGCTGTATCTATTTCCATATCCTTAAATATATCGCTGTAAAAGAGATTATTAACCTGTCTTGGTTTTGTGAGATCAACCCTCATATAATGAAATCTATTGGGGGAAAAGTCGTCAAAATAGAAGGGCCTATCATCTATTGCGACTCCAAGTATAAAGCCTATTCTTTTGTCATAGTAGAGTAGCCTCGCAAGCTGTCTTCCAAGAGTACTTGTGATCCCAGTTATTAGAACATTGTGGGTTTTGGAGATAGCCATCAGTAAAAAACCCCCTTTCTTTTTTTAAGGCCTTTCTGGAGCATCTCCACGACTTTGCTTCTTACATCTGCTGCAAGGGTTTGGACCATTTCAGGATTCTCCACAGTGTCTTCTGAGAAGTACTTGTAGTATTCAAGGGGTTCCCCATAATAAATGTGGTATTTGCTTGGGAAAGGTATAAAGTTGGTGAGTGGCCCACCACCTAAGAAAAATTGAGGTGTGACGGGGAAATAGGGAGATCCAAATATCTGTCCAAGTTTTACCCACTTATGGATAACCGGAAGTTGTTCTTCTGCCCCAACCACAGCAACAGGTACAATGGGTGCCTTGTAGAGAAGTGAAAGTTCAATGAATCCAACATTGAATTTTTCAGGGTTGTATCGGTCCTTGAATAGTCTTCCAATATCTTTTGTTCCTCCCGGAAAAACTAAGATTGCTTCATCGTTGTCTAAAAGTACTTCAAAATTTTTTCGGTGGCCAATAACCTGTCCAACCCGGTAGAAAAAAAGACCAACGAATGGCATTGCTGCTGCAAAGTTATCCACAATGGCTCTTACCAGACGGGGCGGTTCCATTTTTGTAGCAACATCCATTATTATCATGGCACCGTCAATAGGGATTCCACCACTGTGATTGGATGCAAGAATTACTCTTCCCTCTTTGGGAATGTTTTCTATCCCTGTACTTTCCACTCTGAAATAATGCTGGTAGAGCAATTTTACCACAGCGTAGGCAGTTTTTAGCCAATCTTTATTAAGTCCGAAAATATCATATCCGAATCCAAGATCATTTATTTTTATCTTTTCCAACCTTTCTTTTTCCTCAGGAGTGAGAGTGACATCCCAAAAATTTTCCAGTGTTTTGTTGCCCATATAATCTCCTGCTTTTTGTTTAAAATGTTATTGTTAAATTAGTTTTTTGTCAACCCCTTACTTTTACAAATATTTTTAGAAAGATAAGGTAAAGGATGATCAGAATAAGTGGAATTGATCCTGATTGAGTACATCCTTCCTTTTCTCCATCACTTTTATTTCTTGAAATTTCTTTTTTTGTTATAAATGAAAGCTTTTTTGAGTAGGAAAAACCCTCAATTTTTCCGTTTCTGATTATCTCAATTCTATAGGTTCCAGGGGGAAGTGTTTCCCACCACTTTCCATTTTCTCTTTTCATCCAGACGCTTCCATTTACTCTGTAAATTTTCGCAGTAGGTGGTGATGTTCCTATGTGGATTTCTGATACAGGGAGAGAGAAATTTTCTACATTCAGGCACTGATTGAGAAATTTATCAAGATCGATAATCCCGGAGAGATTTATGAGTCCTATAAAGTAGTTCATATTTTTGTCTTCATTTTCCCCTTCATTTAGTGTCTTAAAGTCTTCTACAGTTGCTCCTTGAATACATTCTGTTAAAGGAAGAGGGAATTTTTGGAAATAATCCGAGATCGATTGAGAAACAACGGCCATGGAAAAGGGAATAAGACTCTGTGTTATTACATTGTTGTATTCGGGGGCGATTTCATTGTATATTACTTTCATATTGGCAAAAGGGGTAAGTGTAAATACCATCCGAGGTGCTCCGGAAAGATTTATCTGGGTAAGTTCCAGATCCATTCTCAAAAGTCCATTCACAGT